>JBBSLV010000367.1:0-4403 GCA_038233535.1 Tepidisphaerales bacterium
CCTCGTGATGCGCATCGCCGACGTCACGCCCGCCAACCTCGTCATGCGCGCCGCCGTCGACGAGGAGGACGTGACCAAGGTTCGGCTTGAGCAGGACGTGCGGATGGTCCTGTACTCCTTCCCCGGGCAGGCTCTCCGCGGCACGGTGACGCGCATTTACGACCAGGCCGACGAAGCACGCCGAACGTTCGAGGTCGACGTGCGCCTGGCTGAGCCGAATAATCGCCTTTCCCCCGGGATGACCGGCGAACTCGCATTCATCATGGACGCCAAGGACCGGGCGATCGCCATCCCCGCCCAGGCCGTGCAAGGCGACCGCGTCTTCGGCGTGCGCGAGGGGCGGGTCGTGCAGTTCGACGCCCGAATCGGCCTGCGCAGCGTTGAACGTGTCGAAGTCCTCGCCGGCATCGCCCCCGGGGACCGTGTCATTGTCAGCCCCATCGGCGACCTCGCCGAAGGCAAGTCCGTCCGCACGCGCTACCTCGACCCCGCCAAAGCCGCGGGTCTGAATAAGCCGGCGGTGAGGGACGATAGTTTTAAGGGATTCCAGTAGTAGGGATGAGGGCAGAGGGATGAGGGATGAAGAGAAACGAATCGATCTTCTTCATCCCTCATCCCTCTGCCCTCATCCCTTGATTCCATGCGTTGGTTCATCTCCATTCGCTACCTCCTGACCCACGTGCGCCAGTCGCTCGTGTGCATCGCGGGCGTGACGATCAGCGTCATGATGTTTCTCGTCATGACGTCGTTGATGCAGGGGTTCACCGAGAAATTCATCGTCGAGACAGTCGAGTCGTCGGGGCACCTCATCATGCACGATGAGCCGCGCGAGCTGCGCACGCCGATCCTCGAGCAGGCGTTTACGACGCCCAACGCGATTCTCGTGATGGAAGGCGTGAAGCCGCGCGACAAGATCGAGAAGATCAAGAACCCGACGGGGCTGATCGCGACGCTCAAGCGGCTGCCCGGCATCCTGGCCGTCGCGCCGATGGTCGAAGGCGACGTCATCGCGACCTATGGCACGAAAACGCTCGGCTTCAACGTGCAGGGCGTTGATCCGGATGCGCACCTGATCGCCACGACCATCGGAACAAAGGTCACGCACGGCGATTTCAAGCGGCTGAAGTCGACGGCCGATGGGTTGATCATCGGCAGCGGGATCGCGCAGGTCATGGGCGCGGGGCTGGACGACAACATTTCCCTCTCCAGCCCCACCGGCGGGCGCACGACGGCGAAGGTCGTCGGCATCTTCTCCACCGGCGTCACGCCGGTCGATTACTCGCGCGCGTACATGCTCATGAGCGATGCGCAAACGCTGCTGGACAAGAAGAACATCATCAACCAGATCATCCTCCGCACCGACGACTATCGCGCCGCCCGCGACTACGCCGCCCAGATCGAATCGATCGCCGGCTACAAGACCGAGAGCTGGCAGGAGGCGAACGCGAACTTCCTGAAGATCTTCCGGATCCAGACGATCATCACCTACTTCATCACCGGCGCGCTGCTGCTCGTCGCCGCGTTCGGGGTGCTGAACATCCTCATCATGGCCGTGCTCGAGCGCGTCAACGACATCGCCATTCTCAAGAGCTTCGGCTTCTCGCGCTGGGACATCACGGGCATTTACCTCTTTCAGGGGCTGGTGATCGGGCTGATCGGATCGCTCATCGGCCTGGGGCTTGGCAAGCTCGGCATCGAAGGGCTGCGCCGGCTGCCGATCCAGATGGAGGGGCTGGTGAAATCCGAAGGGCTGCTGATGAGCGAACACACCAGCCAGTACGTCACCGCGTTCGTCTCCGCGATGGTGATCACGCTGATCGCCGCCGTTTACCCGGCGCGGCGGGCGGCGAAGTATGATCCGGTCGAAGTCATTCGAGGTGCCCACTGAGATGCGGGCACGTGTTATACTTGGAGAGAGCTTTCCGCATGACGATCAGAACCGCGGCCACAATTGACGACCTCCTGCACGTGCCCGAAAACGGCAAGGCCGAAATTGTGAACGGAGAGCTGATTCGCATGGCAGCGACAGGACGCGGACCCGGATACGCGGCGATGGAGATCGTGGTCGCCCTGCGACAGTACGCGCGACAAGAGAAGCGCGGCATTGCCTTCGCGGATAACAACGCGTTCATCGTACGCCTTCCCAACCGTCAGTCGTTCAGCCCGGATGCGGGGTTTTACGTAGGACCCAACTCGGGGATGAAGTTCTTTGAGGGCGCCCCGGTGTTCGCTGTCGAAGTTCGCAGCGAAGGGGATTGCGGACCGGCCGCGGAACTCCGGCTGGCGGAGAAGCGCGCCGATTACTTTGCGGCCGGAACGCTCGTGGTGTGGGACGTGAACCTGCTCGCGGCGGACGTCGTACGCGTGTTCCGTGCTGCTCATCCCGACAGTCCGACCGTCTATCGCAAAGGTCAACTCGCCGAGGCCGAGCCGGCCGTTCCCGGCTGGACGATGCCGGTCGATGACTTGTTCGAATCGTCTTGACTCACGCAACCACGCCCATCCCCCGGATCGCCTGATTCGCGGGGCGCACTGAGGAGGTCTCCCTCGCTATAATCAATCCGAGGAGGTCAGGTCATGACGATCAAGTCTGCCGCGACGGTGGAGGATCTGTACCAGACGGAAGGCAAGGCCGAACTGGTTAACGGGGAGTTGGTGCTTATGCCGCCTACAGGTAGAGCTCCGGGGTACGCCGGGGATGAGATCATGATTTCGCTCAGGCAGTACGCGAGACGAACGAAGATCGGCATCGCGGTTGGGGCCAATAAGGCGTTCCTCGTCAACCTGCCGCACCGCCATTCGTTCAGTCCGGACGTAGCGTACTACGTCGGACCGAACTCGGGCATGAAGTTCTTCCTGGGGGCTCCGGTGTTCGCCGTTGAAGTGCGGAGCGAAGGGGACTACGGGCGCGCGCCCGAGGCGGAGATGATGGCGAAGCGCGCCGATTACTTCGCGAGCGGGACGCGGGTGGTCTGGGACGTGGACGTTCTGGGCCGGGACGTTGTGCGCGTCTATCGGGCAAACGATCCGGATAGTCCGACGATCTATCGCAAAGGTCAACTCGCCGAGGCCGAGCCGGCCGTTCCCGGCTGGACGATGCCGGTCGATGACTTGTTCGAGCCGACTTGATCCACATCGCCACGCCATCCGGTTCACTCGTGCCATCGCTTGAATCAGGCGACCCTCCTTCGCTCCTTCGCGCCCAGAACGTCCAGCGGTTTCTAGGCCGGGAGGATTCGATCACGCACATTCTCAAGGGCGTCAACCTCTCGATCGAGCGCCGGGAGTACGTGTCGATCGTTGGCGCCAGCGGTTCGGGAAAGAGCACGCTGCTGTACCTGCTCGGCGGACTCGATCGGCCGAATCGAACCGATGCCGACGGCAATCCGTTCGACTCGCCCAGCGCCGTGTTCATCGATGGTCGGGACACGGCAGAGCTCGGTGAGCAGCAACTGGCCGGGGTGCGGAACGAGAAGATCGGGTTCGTGTTCCAGTTCCACTATCTGCTGAAGGAATTCACGGCACAGGAGAACATCGCGCTGCCGATGTTCAAGCTCGGCCGGCTTTCACGGCGCGACGCGATGGAGCGGGCGGGGATGCTGCTGAAGCAGTTCAACCTCGGCGAAAAAGCCCGCCGGCGGGCGAATCGGTTGAGCGGGGGGGAGCAGCAGCGCGTCGCGATTGCCCGGGCGCTGGCGAACGAGCCGGCGGTTCTGTTGGCGGACGAACCAACAGGGAACCTCGACCGAAAAAACGGTGAGATCGTCGCCGAAATCTTCCAGAACCTCGCGACCACGGGGCAGGCGATCGTCATGGTGACGCACGACATGAACCTGGCAAGGCGGGCAAGGCGGCTGGTGACGATGGAGGATGGGAACGTGGTCTCGGACGCGCTGACGTGATGTAATGATCGCAAAGACGCAAGCGACAGCCGTGTCGGCCGGTACAACGCCGGTACAACGTGATGGCATGAGGTCTCTTTGCAAAAGGGCGCGCCTTCCCTAAGATGCGGGACTTTCCCGCGGCGGGTGCACCCCGCTAAGGGAGCGACCGCGTTGGAAAACCCCGTTTTCAATCGCAAATCGTTTTAAGTTGGGGTCGGCGAGCCGGACAATCGGCAATCGCAAATAAGAAGAGGATTCCATGGCCGAGAACGAAACTGGCGCAGCCGTTGAAGAGCAGCAGGAACAAGCGTTCGAGTACCCGATCACGGTCGAGGACGCCGGGCCCGGCGCGAAAAAGGTGTCGGTTGAGATCCCGCGCGAGCGGATCGACGCCAAGCTCCAGGAGCAGTTCAAGGAGCTGCGCCAACAGGCCGCCATCCCGGGTTTCCGGGTCGGCCACGCGCCGCAGAAGCTGATCGAGAAGCGGTTTGCCACCGACGTCCGCGATCAGGTCCGCCG
>JBBSLV010000368.1:0-4374 GCA_038233535.1 Tepidisphaerales bacterium
CGCCTCCGTCGCCCGTCGCCAGGTTCGAGAACGGCGCCCAGTGGTGGCACGCGCTGGGCGACGTGCCGCTGGAACGCGTCGTCATGGACCCCCCGCCGGGAACGGCGACCGAGGAGGATCTGCTGCGGTTCGTCGAAGCCGGCGACCGGCTCGTCGAGTTGGTGGACGGAACCTTGGTGGAGAAGCCGGTGGGATATGAAGAATCCGAAATCGCTGCCAGGTTAGTCCATTTCCTTTGGGCGTGGGTCTTGCCGCGGAAGTTGGGCTCCGTCGTGGGTGCAGACGCAACGCTTCGCATGAAAGGCGGTAATGTGCGCTTGCCTGATGTCTCGTTCACTATTTCCGAGCGCATCGCCGCGCTGCCGAAGCCTCGGCCGTCGATCCCGTCGATCGGACCAGACCTTGCGATCGAAGTACTTAGCAAGAGCAATACGAAGGCAGAAATCGCCCGAAAACTGAAGGAATACTTCGAATCAGGCACGCGCCTTGCTTGGATCATCAACCCGCCCAAGCAAACTCTCGCCGTGTACACCGGTCCAACAGAAAAGCCCGATCGCGTGCTCGATAAGGATGAAATCGTGGACGGTGGCGAGGTGCTACCCGGCTTCACGATGACGATCGCCGAACTGTTCGCGGATGCGCAATGAGTCTTGAGCTTTGACCGCAAGACCGAACCCCTGACAGGAAATTCACGCAGATGGGTAAACCCACCGGTTTCAAAGAAATTCCCCGCGAGATGCCCAAGCGCCGGCCGGTGGAGCTGCGCATTCTCGACTGGAACGAGATTTACCACCCGCTGCCGGACGAAAAACTCCGCGCGCAGGGGGCCCGTTGCATGGACTGCGGCATCCCGTTCTGCCACGGGCCGAGCGGGTGCCCGCTGGGCAACGTCATCCCGGAGTGGAACGACCTGGTTTACAAAAACCGCTGGCGTGACGCGCTGGACATGCTCCACAAGACGAACAACTTTCCGGAATTCACCGGCCGCATCTGCCCTGCCCCGTGCGAAGAGGCGTGCGTGCTGGGGATCAACGAGAAGCCCGTCACGATCAAGAACATCGAGAACTCGATCATCGACCACGCCTGGGACAACGGCTGGGTAAAGCCGAATCCCCCGGAGGTCCGCACGGGCAAGAAGGTCGCCGTGATCGGCTCCGGGCCGGCGGGTCTGGGCGCCGCGGCGCAGCTGAACAAAGCCGGGCACTGGGTCACCGTCTTTGAGCGCGCCGATCGCGTCGGTGGGTTGCTGATGTACGGCATCCCGAACTTCAAGCTCGAGAAGCGCATCGTCGAACGCCGCATCAACCTCATGAAAGAGGAGGGCGTGCAGTTCGTCACCAACGCCAACGTCGGGCAGAACATCAAGATTGACGACCTCAAGCGCGACTTCGACGCGATCGTCCTCTGCCAGGGTGCGACCAAGGCGCGCGACCTCCCCGTCCCCGGCCGGGAATTGAATGGGGTTCACCTCGCGATGGACTACCTCCCGCAGCAGAACAAGGCCAACTGCGGCGACACGGTGCCGAACGCCATCGACGCCAAGGGCAAGCACGTGATCATCCTGGGCGGCGGCGACACCGGCGCCGACTGCCTCGGCACCGCGCTGCGCCAAGGCGCCAGGAGCATCAAGCAGTTCGAGCTGCTCCCGCGCCCCGGAAACGCGCGCGGCGATGAGGGGGTCGCCGCCTGGCCCAATTGGCCCATGATCTACCGCACCAGCAGCGCGCACGAAGAGGCCGAGTCGGTGCTCTCGCCGGAGATTCGCGACTTCTCGATCAACACCAAGGCTTTTTCCGGCGACGGAAACGGCGTGGTCACGAAGCTTCACGGCATCCGGCTGGAGTGGGAAAAAGACGCCACGGGCCGTCCGACGAAGTTCAAGGAAGCACCCGGCAGCGAGTTTGAACTCGACTGCGATTTGTGCTTCCTCGCCCTGGGCTTCGTCGGCCCCGAGACCGATGGCCCGATCGGGCAACTGGGCCTGAAGCTCGACAACCGCGGCAACGTGATCGCGGATGAGAACTACATGACGAGCGTCCCCGGCGTGTTCGCCGCCGGCGACATCCGGCGCGGGCAATCGCTGGTTGTCTGGGCCATCAGCGAAGGTCGCCAAGCCGCACGAGGCGTCGACGCCTTCCTCATGGGCCGCAGCGACCTCGGACCGGCAATGAAGCTGTTCTAACGCGCCTGCGATGCCAGCATGTCATCCGTTTCATCCGTTTGCGGAAGACTCCGGGAATCCGGCGGCGTGCCCGTGAGAGCAGGTGCGCGTTGTGATGGAGCGATCGCAAAGACGCAACCCACCCCCGCCTCCGCCGCGGCGGTCGGAGCATTGGTTGTGTCTTTGATTCTGCCTCGATTCTGCCTCCTGCCGTGGCGACCGCCTTCGCGTCAGTTGCCTTTTCGTCCGCCGTGGTCATCGGCGTCACTGAGGTCGCGGTCACCGCGAAGACCGCCTTCCCCGCCGAGGATTCCGCCGTGCTGGTGGGGGAGGTTGCGTTCCATGTCGGGCGCATAAGGTACGGCATTCTGACCGTGGGCCGCTTCGGGGAGGTCTTGCGCGGCAATGCCGCTCTGGTCGATGAACCGGCGTTTGTTCGCCTCGTCGCGCTCCTCCTGCTCGCGGGCGGCTTTGGCGGGGTCGGGCTTGCGTGGGGTGCTCCGGGTTCGGTTGGACGGTTGGGTTTTTCCCTTGGCCATTGAGAATGCTCCTTTTGGGACAACGGGTCGCGAACTCATGTGCAACCGCGGTGCCGTCGCGAGCGGGCTCATCGTCGCTTCGACGCGCATCGCGCTCCCCGCTACACTCGGCGGGAACATGACGCTGGAGTACGAAGCACCGCAGCGCAAAATCCGTCCCCTCGTCCGCGACGACCTCGCGTACATCCTTCCCATGGCCTTGTTCATGGGTTTCACGTGGATGGGCGGAACCTGGCCGTCGCTTTACCCGATTTCGTACGTCGCCAAAGTCATCCTTGTCGCGGCCGCACTTGCGTTCCTGTGGCGGCACTACACAAAAATCTCCTGGCGCTTCTGGTGGCTGGGGTTGATCGTCGGCGTGATCGGAATCTTCCAGTGGGTGGGGATGCAGCTGTGGCTACAGAACCACGTGGAATTTTTCGCGCCGCCCGACGACCCATTCAACCCTACGGAGACGTTCGCCGGCTCGGGCACGATGCTCTACGGCTTCCTCGCGTTCCGGCTCATCGGCGCGGTGCTCGTCGTCCCGGTGATGGAAGAGCTCTTCTGGCGCGATTTTCTCTGGCGTCAGATCCTCGCCCCCAACGACTTCAAGCTCGCCGACGTCGGCGAGCGCTCGTGGTCGGCGCTGCTCATCGTCAGCGGCGTCTTTGCCGTCGTCCACGGCAACTGGTGGCTCACGTCGATCGTCTGGGCCTTGATGATCGGCGGGCTGCTCGTGTACACGAAGAGTTTGGGCGCGTGCATCATCGCCCACGCGATGACCAACCTGCTGCTGGCCGGTTACGTGTTGTGGTATCGGGATTGGGCATTCTGGTAGATCGGGAGACGGGTCATGAAGTCGGGGGCGCCGGAGGGCGGGGAGGATAGGTTTCCTCAGATTGTGTGGGGTCTTCGGGGGAGGCATCGTCCGAGGGCGGCATCGGCGCCGGGGGGGGCGGGGCGACCTGGCCGGACTGGTACATCTGCTGTTGCTGCTGGTACTCCCAATACTGCTGCTGGTACTGGCTCTGCATCGTCGCCACGCTCGACGCAGCCATTGCCGCCTGAACGAGCCACACGATCAGCAGGCCGAACAGCGCCAGCCCGATCACGGTGATCCCCACGCCCAACACGACCTGCGCCGGCGGCACCCGGCCGGACATCACGAGCAGCCCGACCCCGTTCAGCAGCAGGTACAGCACCACCAGCGCGGCCAGGACGATCGCCGTGACGGCGGCGCCCATGCCGCCCCGACGGACGAAGCGCCCGAGTACGATCATCGCCACGCCCGCGAACACGCCGATCCCGCCGGCGATGACCAGCGCTCGCTGGAGGAATTGGGGCGTCATATGCGATGCGGTTAAGTCGCCGAACGCCGCGGGTTGATCGGCCATCATCGCCGGCAGCGCCATCCCCATCCCCGCGCAACACAAGCTGGGCAGCACGATCAACCCGCCCAGCACGAACAGCAGCGTCGATGCCCGCCTCGCAGGCGCGAGCACGTCGCGCTGCGGCTGGTAATAGTTGAAGTCGTACCCATATTCGGGCGGCGTGGGCGGAGGATTGTAAGGCGAGGGGTATTGGCTCATGCGCGGGCGGATTCTACGGGAGACGCGCGGAATCCGACAGACGGAACCGCGCGCGGTGAAATCCCGAATCCGGAATCCCCGGGCTCCGCTGCGCTACGCCCCG
>JBBSLV010000369.1:0-4364 GCA_038233535.1 Tepidisphaerales bacterium
AGTTCCTTCGCGGCGCTGACGCGCTGGTCCTTCAGAGAGGAAATGCTGCGCGCCTCGACGGCGGCGGTGATGGTGGGGATGGCGACGCCCAGGTCCAGCGCGGTTTGGCTCGTCCATTTCCCGGTGCCCTTCGCGCCGGCCTTGTCGAGGATCAGCTCGACGAGCGGCTTGCCGTTGCTGGAATCGTCCTGGTAGTTGATCACCTTCGCGGTGGTCTCGATGAGGAAGCTGCGCAGGTCGTCCCCGCGGTTCCATTCTTCGAAGACTTCCTTGAGTTGCCCATTATCCAAACCTCCGATGGTTTTGAGCAGGCTGTATGCCTCGGCGATGAGCTGCATGTCGCCGTACTCGATGCCGTTGTGGACCATCTTGACGAAGTGGCCGGCGCCGCCCTTGCCCATGTAGTCGGCGCAGGGGTATCCGTCGTCTGGCGCTTTGGCGGCGATTTTGGTGAGGATGGGTTTGAGGTGCTGATATGCTTCGATATCCCCGCCGGGCATGATGCTCGGGCCCCACAGGGCGCCCTCTTCCCCGCCGGACACGCCCATGCCGAAAAATTTGATGCCCGTGGTTTCCAGTTCCTTCGTGCGGCGCTGCGTGTCGGTGAACAGCGAGGTCCCGCCGTCGATGACGATGTCGCCTTCCTGGAGGTGCGGCTTCAGTTCGGCGAGGACGGCGTCCACGGGTCCACCGGCCTTGACCATGATGAGGATCCGCCTCGGGCGATCGAGCAGTTGCACGAACTCGGCGATCGTCCTGCCGCCCTTCGCGTTCTTCCCCTGGGCGAGGTCGCTGAGGAAGTGCTCCGTCTTCGCCCACGTGCGGTTGTAGACGGCGATGGGGAACCCGTTGCGCTCGATGTTCAGCGCGATGTTCCGCCCCATGACTTCCAACCCGATGATCCCGAACGCCTGACCCATGTCGCTCCCGTTTGAATTTCCGCATGGCATTGAAGAGAAGAGTTTGAACCGCAGATGAACGCGGATAAACGCAGATGGGAGGGAAGAGAGTCGTCGTCTCCGTCCGTCTAATCCGCGTTCATCTGCGGTTCAAAACCTAGCTCGTCGTCGTGATGGCTTTGTCCGACGGGACGGATTGTGGGATTTTTGTCGGCGTTGGCAATGCCGGGGGTCCCTGGTCGAGGACATCCTCCACGTACGCGCGGAGGATTTCCCCCACCGACGCCGCTGAACCGATCGTGCCGCCGGGGCGGTGCGGGGAGTCGCCGTCGAACAGCTCGCACAGATGGCCGAGGCCGGCGCCCTGCACGTGCTCGAGGCAGGGTTGAAGGAAGCGCAGTGCTTCGCGGCGCGTAGTCGCGCCCCGGCCGAGGACGCGGAGGTACGCGGTCACCCAGTGACCGAGCAGCCAGGGGAAGACGCATCCCTGATGGACCGCGCGATCGCGCGAGACGACGTCGCCGGTGTAGCGGGCGTGGTACACCAGGTCGTCGGGCGCGAGCGTGCGCAGCCCGAAGGGCGTGAGCAGCGCGCGGTGGACCTTTTCCAGCAGCGCCGGGTGACGCTCGATCGCCAGCACCGGGAACGGCAGGCTGATCGCCAGCAGTTGGTTCGGACGAACGGACGGGTCGGCGCCGTGATCGTCAACGACGTCGTAGCAGCAGCCGCGCTCGGGGTTCCAGAATTTGCGGTTGAAAGATGCCTGCGTCTTCGCCGCCAGCTCACAAAGTTCGCTTGCCTGCTTCGTCCGGCCAAAGCGCTCGCACAGCTCGGCGACGATGCGCAGCGCATTGTGCCACAGCGCGTTCAGCTCGACGGGGCGCCCCGCGCGCGGGGTGACGACCCAATCGCCGATTTTCGCGTCCATCCACGTCGTGCCGCTGCCCGGAGCGTGCGTCTTGAGCAGCCCGTCGGCGTCCGTCGCGATGCCGAGCCCCGTGCCGTGGCGGTACTCGGTGATGATCTCCGTCGCCACGTCAAGCAGCCGCGAAACGGTCTGTTCATCCCCCGTATAGCGGAGGTATTGCCAGAGGGCGTTGATGAACCACAGCGAGATGTCCGCGCCACGGTAGACGGGATCAGCGCCATCTTCGGGAAGCCCGCTGGGCAGCAGCCCGTGATCGAGCTTGGCCGCGAGCGACTGAAGCAGCGCTTTGGCGCCGGCGAAGTTCTGCGTGACGAGGAAGACGCCGGGGAACGCGATCAGCGCATCGCGCACGGACGGCGACGCCCACGGGAAGCCCGTCAGCAGCCGCATCGAGAGCTGGCTGGCGTCGATCGCATCGCATGCGTACGCGCGGGCCGACGCGACGAGCAGATCCTGCGTCGTGTCAGGGAGCGACGCGATGGTCCGTGCGGTCGCGCGCGGGATGGCCTGCGCGTCCAGCGTCGCAAGCGTCCTGTCCAGTTCGATCGGCTCGGCCGAGCAGATGAAATGCACCGTCTGCCCCGGCGACAAGCGCCAGCGGACCACGCCGGGGTTCCACAGGTCTTCGAGCCCGCTGTACCCGCGCTGCTCCTCGCGGCGATAGATCGTGTTGAGATACCAGCACGCCGGCGCGGCGTTAAACGCGCCGTCGTGGGCGAAGAACACCTCGGGCGTCCGCAGCGTCGGGGGGACGCGGTGGTGACGGCTGGTTTTGTTCTCGGCGGCGAGGCGACCGTTCCATTGGTACATCAGATCGTGCATCGAGCGCAGCGCCAGCAGCGGGCGTGCTTCAAGCTCGGCCGGGCAGTCGGCGCCGAGCAGCGTGTAGCTGATGACGACGGTGTTCTCCCCCCGCACGAGCTGCACGGACTTCTCCAGCGTCCACCCGTCTCCCTGATACGCCCACCGCGGATACGGGCCGGCGCAGAACGCCTTGAGCAGCCGGTGCCCTTCGGGGTGGATCGTGCCGGGGTATTCGTTGCACGCCAGCGCGTGCGGCCAGCCGTTGAGGTGGAGGGTTTCTTCGACGCGCGACAGCAGGACCATCCGCCGGACCGGCGGGGTCATCGCCGCCACGAGCAATCCATGGTATTTGCGCGTGTTAAGGCCGACTGCCGTCGAGCAACCGTAACCTCCCGCGCCGTTGGTAATCAGCCACTCGCGTTCGAGCAGCGCGTCCAAGGGCATTCCCCCGACATTGAGCGGATCCATGGCTACTCCTCCCTGAAATGGATTGCCCGGCAGCGGTGCATTCCGACTTTTCCTAGCCCGCATGCGCTTATACCACGTGGGGGTTGATCTGATGAATACCCATTTCTGAATACCCCTTTCGCGCTTGGATTTGATGAGCGGATGCGGAACCGACCGCGAAGCCGCAAGCGCCCGGCCGACCGTCGCGGCGGATCGGGGTCGCTTGCGGTTTCGCAGTCTTCTCCCCTCTGGGGACCGTTTGACGCTCGGCACCATCTCGCATAGATTTTCCAACCCACCCGGCAGATTCCGCCGTAAAGGTTCTGTCAGGTGCGTGACGTTTCCCCCGCTTCCACGAGCGCAACAGCAGCAGCCGAAGGACAAGTCCCATGCGAGCCAGCGATATCCGTAAAGGTCAGGCCGTCCTCTTTGACGGCAAGCTCATGGTGGTCACCAACGCCGACCACAACACCCCCGGCAACCTGCGGGCGAAAGTGCAGTTCAAGCTGCGCGACGTCGCCAAGGGCACGATCCAGGACAAACGCGTCGGCGCCACCGACGACATCGAAACCACCACCCTCGACACCCGCCAGGTCGAGTACCTCTACTCCGACAACGACGGGCATATCATGATGGATCTGGAGACGTTCGAGCAGGACACGATCCCCAAGGACGTGTTCGGCGACGACATCCTTTACCTGAAGCCGAATACTGAACTGTCGGCCCAGTTTCACGACGGCAAGATCGTCAGCTACCAGCTCCCGTCGACCGTCGACCTGAAGGTCACCGAGACGGCCCCGGGCATCAAGGGCGCAACCGCGACGAACCAGATGAAGGACGCCGTGCTGGAAACCGGTTTGAAAACTCGCGTTCCCCCGTTCATCGAAGAAGGCGAGATCATCCGCGTCAGCACGAGCGGCGGCGGGTATCAGAGCAGGGCCTGACCCCCGCCCGCCGGCGCAGCGGAACCCTGGGATCCCCCACCCGGGAAAAAGACGTTTCCCAACGCGCAGCCGCCAACCGTGCTCGATCACCCGGCCGTCGACATCGGACCCTCCGCGGGCAAATCAAAGGGGTCGCAGATCAAAGGGGTCGCGCAAATCAAAGGGGTCGGGAGTGAATACCATTCGGTTAAGCATTTTCTCCCGTATTTTCCGTTGTTTTGTAGGCCTCGCGCGGCTTGGTCATCAGGTCGTATTCCTTCATCCGCCGGCGGATCACACGCGGTTCGCAGCGGCCGGGGCGTAAGGGATTGATGATCAACTCGTCCACGCCCCCCAACCCCA
>JBBSLV010000370.1:0-4349 GCA_038233535.1 Tepidisphaerales bacterium
CGGGTTGACGGGGTCGCAGATGCTGTCGCTAATGTCGACGCTTTCCAGGCCGATCAACGCAACGATGTCACCGGCGGCGGCGTCCTCGGCATTCTTGCGGCCAAAGCCGTCGAACACCTGAAGCTGCTGCAACTTGCTCTTCACGATCGACCCGTCGCGTTTCACGATCGCGACCTGCTGGCCCGTCTTGACGACGCCGTTGTAGATCCGACCGATGCCGATCCGACCAACGTAATCGTTGTACTGAATGCTGCTGATGCGGATCTGAAGGCTCTTCTCCGGGTCGCCATGCGGGGCGGGGATGTGCTTCATCAGCGCTTCGAAGACCGGCTTGATGTCGGTGCCCTTGTCTTCGAGCTTCCACGACGCCGTGCCCGCGCGACCGCTGGCGTAGAGCACCGGGAAGTCGAGCGTTTCGTCATCGGCGCCCAGTTCGACGAACAGGTCGAACACCATGTTCAGCACTTCATCCGCCCGCGCGTCGGGGCGATCGATCTTGTTGATCACGACAATGGGCCGAAGCTCGTTCTGGAACGCCTTTTTCAGCACGAACCGCGTCTGCGGCATCGGACCTTCCGCGGCATCGACAAGAAGAAACACCCCATCCGCCATCGACAGCACGCGCTCGACCTCTCCGCCGAAGTCAGCGTGGCCCGGGGTGTCGATCAGGTTGATCTTGATCGTCTCATTCCGGACGGGGTCGAGGTAGTTGATCGCGACGTTCTTGGCCAGGATCGTGATGCCGCGCTCACGTTCGAGCGGATTGGAGTCGAGCATCGTGTCCTGCACCTGGTTGTCGCGAAAGTTGCCGCTCTGGCGCAGGAGGGCGTCGACCAGCGTCGTCTTACCGTGGTCGACGTGGGCGATGATGGCGACGTTTCGGATATCGTTTCGCACTTGATTCATGACAATTATCGTCCAATCCCGACCAGCCGAGGCCGTCGGATTCGTTGCAAGCCTGATTATTCCCCGAAAAAAGCCGATTGCACTGCGAATCGGGTGCGGGCAAGGGGCGGTAAAATACTGATACGATGCGAATTACACAAACGTTCGGATCGAGGCCACCGGAAAGATGAACCTGCCGCGCCCGACGAGCCGCCCCGCGTTCAGTGATCCTGCCGCACCGGCGTGAACCCCAATTGATCGTCGATGAACTGATACGCCTTCCGGCGGGTGTCGTCGGCGAAGTCGTGGGCGTAATCGGGCGTACGGAGGACGAATCGATCGCCGGCGCCGAGATCGTCGTAGACCTTCTTAACTTCCGCGCTGCCGAGGCGGACGCCCTCGACGGCGAAATTTTCGTCCTTCACCGGCGAGTTGGAAAACACCGCTCGCGGCGCGATCGACGCGATCAGCTCGGGAAAGTCGAAGGGCATTTTATCCGGATCGTTCGCGTAGACGCTGGTGACGCGCGGCATGTACCGCTCTTGCGCCCAGTTCGCGAGTTGTTTGCCGCCAAAGTAATGGTGGAACGGGGTCCAGCCGCAGCTCGTGACGACCACCTTGACCCGCTCGTCAAACGCCGCGGTGAACAGCGCGTTATGCCCTCCGAGCGAGTGGCCGATGATCGCGATCTTCGACCCGTCGACGTCGTCGCGCGACTGGAGCAGGTCGACGCAGCGCATGTTGTCGCTGATTGCCTTCATCGTTCCCGATCCGTAGCGTGACTTGGCGAAGTCGTAATCCTTCTGCTCGCCGTAGGACGGGTAATCCGGCGCAACCACGACGTACCCGCGCCTGGCCAGTTCCAGCGCGTACGGTTGGCCGGCCCCGCGCGGCCCGCCGCCGTCGACGAGATCCTTGCCCGCCATCCCCGTCGATTGCAGCGCCACCGCCCCCGGCCGGCGCTCGTTGGGTTTAAGCCCGTCGGGCACGTACAGGTACGCGGTCACGCGCTCGTCGAACAGGTTCACGAACGACACGGTCAGCCGTCGATAGCCGTCGCCCTGGAACGCCTCGGTGACCTTCAGATCCAGCGGTGGGAGCTGCGACCGATCGGGCAGCTCGCCCATCACGTCCTGCATGCGATGGCGCACGTCCACACGCTGCCGCTCCACATCCCGCGCCGACTTTAAGGGCACACAGTCGCTCTGTCCCGGGTCCGGCTCCACCGCCCATGCGACTCCAGCCCCCAGCGCGCCGGCCACGAGCACCATCATCAGTCGTTCGATCCGAATCATGCAACCCTTTCCAGTGTGGCTTGGCCTCCCTTCGCGCGAGCGCGGGCGCGCTCGCATCGGAAGACGACGCAAAGATCGCAGAGATTGCGAAGAAAGCAATGCGTGTCCCTGAGCGGATGGGCGTCACTGCGCCCCAGCGCGCGTGCCAGCATTCCACTCAAACCACCTTTCCGCACGACGCGGGCCGGAGTTACCATCGGACGCGCGGGGAGCGGTCTTTTTTGAGCGGCGAGGTGGTGGCATGAAACTGACGCGGTCGGAATTTGTCGAGGTGTGCGACGCGCTGGCCCGCCAGCGGGCGGCGAATGAGGGGCGTGGCGAGGAAGACAAGCGCGGCGGGGCGCGCATGACGGTCGAGAACCAGGTATTCGTCGCCACCGTCAACCCCGACGGCGCCCCCGGCGAATCCTTCACCGCCCTCACGCGCGACATCTCCTTCGCCGGCGTCGGGCTTGTGCAGCACAATCAGGTGGCGAGGAACAGCCTGCTTATCGTGCGGCTGCCGCGCAAGGGCAAGAAGCCGCTGGTCATGCTTTGCAAGGCAATCCACGTCCGCGAGCTGGCCGACGGGGTGTTCACGATTGGCGCGGAGTTCGTCAGAGAGACCACGATCGACGCGCCCTCGCCCGCGCACGCCGCGGAGATCGACCGCGTGAAGAAGGCCATGATGGGGTAGGAGCGGGAAGCGGATCATCGCCCGCCCTGAATCGCCGCATGGAGCAAGGCGCGACGCCGTTACTTCTTTGCGCTTGCCTCGATGGCGTCGACGATGCGTTCCTGCAATTCCTTCGCCCGATTGTTCGTGCGGAACGGGACTTCGTTCATCAGGATGGAGAAGGCGTACCAGTCGCCGTCGGTGGTGTTCACGTAGCCGCTGAGGGTGCCGACGTAGTTGACGTAGCCGCTCTTGGCGAAGACGCGGCCGCGGAGGGTCGTGTCGGCGAAGCGGTCCTTGAGCGTTCCGTCGGCGCCGCTGACGGAGAGGCTGTCGAGAAACATCCGGCGATTCTTGCCGCCGAACTCGCGGGCCAACACGCGGACGATCGCTTCGGCGCTGATGGCGTTTTCCTTGCTCAGCCCGCAGCCGTCGTCGAGGCGGAACTGGTCTTCCGTGACGCCGCAGCTTTTGAGGAACTCGCCCATCGCCGCCGTGCCGCTGAGCCATGTGCCAGGCTCGTTCGTCGCGGCAAACCCCAACCGCTTGCACAGCGCCTCTGCATAGAGGTTCATGCTGTCCTTGTTCGCGCGGTTCAGCGCCGGCGCGATCGGGGTTTCCAGCGCGCCCACAACGCTCCACCCACCGGCCTCGCCTTCTGTCGCGAAGCGGGCGCGGATCGTGCGGTCGCGCACCGGGGCGTTGCCGATCGCGATGCCCTCGGCGGCGAGCGTTTCGCCCAGCACGGTCGCCGCGTACATCGGCGGGTCGTGAACGGTCACCGAGATCGGCTCGGAGCGGCTGATGTTCGTCTGCCCGCGGAGGATCACGTCATTTCCGCCGCGGATGCGCGCCAGATGGATGGCGTCGCGGTCCCCCGTGACGCACGTGTTCTTCAAATTGATGTACTGCGTGTCGGGGTTCATCAGCGCCGTCACCGGCTGTCCGTAGGACGACCGGCGGATGATGAAATCGACACAGTTGGCGTTAAGGTTCAGCCCCCCCACCTGCGCGACGTACCGCAAATGCTCCTGGTCGATCGGCCAGTTGGGATGCAGGAACTGCTCGTCGAAGACCGAGTCGTCGACGTAGAGGTTCTTCACCATCGCGATATTGCGCTTCTTCAGTTCCTCGGCCCAGATTCGGAAGATCGTCGTGACGTCCCAGCCCAGCGGCTTGAGCATTTCGGCGTCGCCCAGTGTGGGGTCGCCGTCGCCGATGAGGTACAGGTCTTCGCCCTTGATCAGCAGATGCGTGCGGAACTTGAAGTCGGGGCCGAACCGGTCGAGCGCGGCGGCGGTGGTGATGAGCTTCAGGTTGCTGGCGGGAATGAGCGGATCCTGGGCGTTGGATTGAAACAGCAGGCCGGCCTGGGACGATCCATCTTCGAGCCTGGCGATGGCGACGCCGGTCTTGGCTTTCGACAGATATTTATCGTTCAGCACCGCGCGAACGTCACGGGCGAGGTCGGCGCGCGCACCGGTGGACGCAAGCAGCGTGATCGCGAGGAAGCA
>JBBSLV010000371.1:0-4348 GCA_038233535.1 Tepidisphaerales bacterium
ATGAGCCAACCGGTGCTTTGTAAAGTTGAATGAGGCCGGGCGCACCTGAAGTTGCAACCCCAGCGTCCGTGACTTCGAATAGTGGTCTGACCCTCACCCGCGCGAATGAAGAGCAGCGAACGATTTATCGCTTGACGAGGAGGCCTTCATAGTGGCGGGTTATACGGCACGGCCGGACCGCCGGCGCCACGCCCAATCAACGCCGAGCCCCAGCAACCATCCGAGCCCCACGAGGGGCAGCGAGAAGATGGGGATGAAGATCAACCCGATCGCGGCTTGCGCATCCGACGCGAGGTCCAGCGTTGCGTGAGCATAGATGGGCAGCGCAAACCCGACTGCGGCCGCGACGACGACGGCAGGAATCGAACGGAATGCGAGACTCGCGAGCACGATCGCACCCCAGTTGATCGCGTTGAACGCGCCAAAGAATACGAACGCGCCCAGCCCCGATCCGAAGTACGACGTCAGCCAATCCGGTCCGCGAGAGACCATGCCTGGGATTCGCGCGAGATACGGTAGCGCGATACCGATCAGTGCGACGGCGATGCGGGCGGCGACCATTGCCGACTTACTGCCTCGGCGAGGGGCCGCGTAATCCAGCGTGGTCGTGGCGTCGGGCATGCGGTGAGTGCCGCATAACTACTAATGATCCGTCGGCTGCGCCAATCATCACGTAACGGTCGGCGACCGAGTCAGACACGATAGTCTGCCGATGCAGGAACGACAAAGGATTTATTGTTTGCATTTTGTTCGGGTTCAAGGATAAGCTGGATCGCATGAAACTGATGCAGCGGATGGCGGCCGTGGTGGCCTGGGTGCGGCGATTCCTCGCGTTTCACCGTGACGGGGACCGCTGGCGACATCCGCGGGAGTTGCGCGGGGTCGACGTTGCGGCGTTCCTTACTCACCTCGCCGGCGAGCGGCGGCTCTCGGCGTCGAGCCAAAACCAAGCGATGAACGCCATCCTTTTCGTCTACCGCGACGTGCTCGCCGGCGAACTGGGCGAGGACCATCTCGGGCCGATCCAGGCGCAGCGCGCGAATCGGCCACGGAAGGTTCCGACGGTGCTCAGCCAGGCGGAGGTGCGCCGGCTCATCGACGCGATGCGCGCGCGGTCGATGCATCGGGCGATGACCCAGCTGCTCTATGGAGGTGGGCTGCGGCTGATGGAGTGCTGCACCCTGCGCGTGCGCGACATCGACTTTGATCGTGCGCAAATCATCATCCGGGAGGGCCCGGCCATCGCGGTGACGAGCCCGCTGGATCGGTTGATGGCGGGGTGAGGGGTGGAGCGGCGGGGGCGCGTCGTGCGCGATTGGGTGCACGATGGCGCAAAAGGAGTTATGGGAAAAACCGGCGAGCGAAGATTGTTTCGCGTCGAAGTTCAGGGGCATTTGGCACCCTTCCGATCTGGTTATGCGCGATCGTGTTCACGAACGCGCACAGCCGGGGGTGGGATGGGGCGTATGGCGCCCCCGCTGGCGGCTTGTCCATAGGAGCGGGGGAAGACGAGCGGAATGGAAGACCATGCACGACGACACACGATTCCGGCCATACGGCCCGCGGGCGTCCGCCGCGCGGCGATCAGCTCGCGCGGGGTCGGCGAGCACGCGCCAGCTGATAGCCTCGGCGGGAGCCGCGGGGGTTTGTGGACGTGTGGATGGCGGAACGAACCCAATCGAAGCCAAGCGGAATCGGAGAAAAACCTCCGCCACAGCGCAGGAACGCGGTTTTCGCGCCGGCGGCGCGATTCGCGGGTGACGGAACGAAGCCAATGGTTCTTCGGGCGGGGATCAGGGCGGGGGTCCGGGCGCCGCGCTTCAGGCTTTGACTTCCATCACGATCATCGTGAGGTCGTCCTTTGGCGTGAGGCTGCCCAGCTCGTTGTCGAGGTGGGTGGTGAAGTCGGCGAGCAGTTCGGTCGTCGAGAGGTGGCGGCGGTTGAACAGTTCCTCGCGCCAGCGCTGGAGGTCGTTGCACTGGTCATCGGAGAAGGCGACTTCGATCCCGTCGCTGTAGATGAAGAGGCGGTCTCCGGGTTGGAGCTGGACGGTTGTTTCGCCGAAGATTTCGTCGGGGAAGATGCCCAGGAGGCTGCCGTCGGCTTCGAGGGGTTGGACCTTTCCGTCGGCGCTGAGCAGGATGGGCGAGGGGTGCCCGCCGCGGGCGAAGGTGAGGCGGAGCGTCGTGGTGTTGATCAACCCGTAGACGGCCGTCGCGAACGTGGCTTGCGAGAGGTTCTGCTCGACGAGCGCGTCGTTAAGTCGCTTCATCGTCTGCGCCGGCGCGAGCAACCGATAGCCGGCGGGGCTGATGTCCTTCGTGACCAGCGCGTTTTTGAGGAACATCGTGAGCAGGGCGGCGGGCATGCCGTGTCCGACGGCGTCGGCCATGTAGAAGCCGACGTTGCGCTCGTCAAGCCGCATGACGTCGTACAAATCCCCGCTGACGTACCCGGCGGGGCGGTACAGCGTGTGGAAATGCACGTTGCCCACCTGGGGGAGCTGTTTGGGGAGAAAGTCCTGCTGGAGACGCGCGGCGAGGCGCAGCTCTTCGTCCAGCCGGTGCATGTAAAATTTCAGCGTCTCGTCGCGCCGGCGAAGCACGTTGACCTCGGCGCGGAGGGCATCGATCTCGGCCTGGGCATTGTCGAGGGCGTTGTCGAAATGACGTTCGAGGGGGACGACGCAGGCGATACTGTCAATGGGACCAATGTCGTCATCGGCGCCGACGGGTCGCGGACCCGGCGGCAGGTGCGCCTCGGTAACCAGCCGGAGTGACGGAAGTGCGGAACTCATTCGAGTGGATGCCCTGTTGCGAAGACGGTTTGTCCGAGAATCGCTTGCGCGGCGAGACCCAATCGCCCACGCGGACCCACATGCGGGCCTAGTTCCTTGGTCGGCGTTTCGCGCCGCGGACTTGATGTGAATCGTCGCGCGGCCCGATGTTACAGGACGTGTCGCGTGCAGCTAATCCCTGGGTTCGCGGGCACTTACGGGAATTTGCAGGACATCGCCGGCCTCCACCCCCGCCTTTTTGACCTGGCCGACGTTCAACTCGATGGCGTACTTGGCCGGGCGGGCGCTGCGGGTGTTCGTGCGCGTGTCGTACGGTTTCATCTGGTGGATCGAGACAATTTGCCCCCCGGCGTCGAGGTAGAGGATCTCCAGCGGGAAGCGCGTGTGCTTCATCCAGAAGCTCAGCGGCTGCTCCTCGGCGAACACGAAGATCATTCCGTGGTCGGGGGGCATCGAATCCCGCTCCATCAGCCCGCGCTGCCGGGAGGGTTCGGTGTTGGCGATTTCCAGCGTGTACTCCTGCGACCCGATCGCCATGTTGACCGTCGGGAGGCCGGAGCCGGGCCCGCGCTCGGCGCAGCCGGTAATGATGGCGAAGAGCAGGAGCAGCGGCAGTTTCAGGCGAAGCATGGGGGGAATAATACAGCGAGGAACGACCAAGGCCCGAATTCATTTCCGCGGCTTACGCAGTTGCCAGGTCAAGCGCAGGTCGATCAGCCCGAGCACCACGATCGCCAGCAGGAGGAACATCACGAGCATCCATACGCCCATGGCGATGAGGTCGCTTTGCCAGACGTAGGGCTGGAAGCCGATGAAGAATGCGACGGCGAGGAGGAACATCATGAACCCGCCCACCCGTCGCAACCGGATGCGGCGGAGGTTGCGCGCGTCGTGTTCAACCCCCGACAGGTTGTGGGCCGCACGCGAGTAGAACATGTAGAACCAGCCCGCCGCGGCGACCAGCAGGGAGAAGATGGCGGGGAGGAAGGTGCGCATTCAGTTCAGGCGAAAATGATGCAGGGTGACACTGTCATCATACAACGGGAGAAGCCATCAGGTCTTTGGCTGCACGCCTGCTTCGGACAGCAACCGCTTGGCAACGCTCATCGGCAGCCCGACAATGTTCGTGTGGCTGCCCGCGATCCGAGTGACGAACGGGTCATGGTCCTGAATGCCGTACCCGCCGGCTTTGCCGATCCAATCGCCGGAACTGATGTAGCTGTCGGTCTCGGCGGGGGTGAGGAAGCGCATGCGGACGGCGGACATGGTGCGGACGGTCTTGAAGACGTTCTCGGCGGTGTGGACGACGGTGACGGCGGTGATGACGATGTGCGTCGTACCCGAGAGGAGCAAGAGCATCCGGCGAGCGTCGGCTTCGTCGGGGGGCTTGCCCAGGGGAAGGTCACCGAAGGCGACAACGGTGTCGGCGGCGAGGATCACGCAGTCGGGGTGCACCGCCGCGACGGCCTTTGCCTTGGCCTCGGACAAATGCACGGCGATCGCGCCGGGCAACATGCCCGTGGGGTAGCTCGATTCGTCGACGTCGGCGG
>JBBSLV010000372.1:0-4330 GCA_038233535.1 Tepidisphaerales bacterium
CTGCTTGATATTGTATGATGATGCGGCCGGCTCCGGGTGGCGTGTTTCCAAGATGCTGAATTCCTTTGCCTCTGAGCACTCGGAGCGATTCACCCTGTACGGCTACCTGTCGCCGGATGATGCTAAGAACCGCGTGAGAAACTGGCTCCAGGAAATGCGGAGGTTGAAGTATGTCTAACCAATTGGCCAAAGCCGCGACCCGCTACACAGTCTGGTCCAACGGGAAGACTCGCACCGGAACGGCGCGAGACATTCTTGAGTTTATTCACGAGTCTGCCCGGGAAGACTCGGTCATCCACACGCTCTCCGTGGAGCAATACGCTGATGCGTTGATCGAGAACGCGTCATATCACTTTCCCGACGGCGTGGTTCCGGAGTTGCTCACCTCGCGGCATTTTCCCTCCAGGTTCGACGAGGCATTGGAGTATCTCTCGCTCATGCCCGCCAGCGGCGTTCGCATTCTCAGCCGCAAGGACTGATTCGCGGCTTGTCACAGAGTTCGCACTAAACGGCTTGACTCATGCTTGATTGGATTTCTCAACACATCCCCCCCTGGGTTTACATCGCGATCATCGCGCACGGCACCGTGCTCGGCACGGTCGCCTACCTCATCCTGCTCGAGCGCAAGATCGCCTCGTGGGTGCAGGACCGCATCGGCCCCAATCGCGTCGGGCTTGGGTTCGGCATTGTCCCCTGGCTGAAGGACAAGCACATGTTCGGCCTGGGCCAGCCGCTGGCGGACGGGTTGAAGTTCATCCTCAAGGAAGACTACCGCCCGAAGAACACGGACAAGGTTCTGTTCACGATCGCGCCGGGCATCATGATCATCGTGATCATCATCAGCATCGCGGTGATCCCGTGGGGCGGGTGGAAGGGGGAACGGCTCAAGCCGTCGTCCCCGCCGGGATGACGCCCGCGGCGGCGCTGGCGGAAACGCTGCCGGTCCACCACGAGATCGTCGACGTGCAGCGCGTCGACGGCGAGCGGATCATCCAGCTCGATCCCAATGTTCCCGTCGCGCAGCCGACGACCGTCACCATCACCCACGGCTGGGCGTTCCAGATCGCCAATCTCAACGTCGGCGTGCTGTTCATTCTCGCCGTGCTGTCGCTGGCGGTGTACGGGGTGGTCATCGGCGCCTGGGCGAGCAACAACAAATACTCGTTCCTCGGCGGACTCCGCGCCACGGCGAACATGATCAGCTACGAAATCCCGCTGGGGCTTTCCGTGCTCGTGATCGTCGTGATGTTCGGCACGCTGGACCTGGGCGTGATCGTCGAGAAGCAGATCCACTACTGGGGCGGGTTCTGGCCGGCGTGGAACGTCTTCGCACAGCCGCTGGCGTTTTTCATGTTCCTCATCTGCATTCACGCCGAAGCCAACCGCGCCCCGTTCGACACCGCCGAGGCCGAACAGGAGCTGGTGGGCGGGTATCACACGGAATACAGCTCGATGCGCTTCGCGCTGTTCTTTCTGGCTGAATATGCCGGGATGATCACGACCAGCGCCGTCTGCGTCGCGTTGTTCTTCGGCGGATGGCACCTCCCGTGGATCGACCTGATCCCCGCCGTCGCCAACCTCCAGCCCGATCCCGCCAACCCGTCGGTCACGACGTCGCTGCTGTGGTGTTTCGTTCGCGCATTCGTCTTCTTCGGCAAAACCCTGGCGATCATCGGCGTGTTCATGTGGGTCCGCTGGAGCCTCCCTCGGTTCCGCTTCGACCAGATCATGGACCTCGCCTGGCGGGCCCTGATCCCCATCTCCCTCGCCCAGTTCTTCGTAACGGCGCTGGTGATCTGGCTGTTCACCGGCACCGAGCGGGCGTTCATGCGCTTGCCCGGCCGGATGGCGCTGGCTTTGCTGGTGGCGAACATCGTGCTGCTGGCCGTAACGATGCTCATCAGCACCCTGATCCCCGCCGGAGCGGACACGAACCGCAAGATCAGGATTGCCAACAGCCGCTTTGAGCGCACCCCGCTGCCCGCGGGAGCATAAGATTCACCGCCATCACATACTGAACACGGACCACCAAACCGGACCCGACCGATCATGAAAGACTCCGACGTCCTCATCCTCGACGAACCCAACCTCTCCCTCGGCGATCAGTTTTACCTGCCGCAGGTCCTGTTCGGGCTGGGCACGACGATGAAGCACATGTTCCGCGTGCTCGGCGGGCGCGATCGCGTCATCCAGTACCCCGAAGAACGCCGCGAAGACATGCCGATCGAAGACGGCGGCATGCTCACCAAGACCTACCGCGGCGTGCATCGGCTGAACAAGGACGAGGAAGGCCGCGTCAAGTGCGTCGCCTGCTTCATGTGCTCCACCGCCTGCCCGGCCCGCTGCATTCACATCGAAGCCGAAGAATCCCCCTGGGCCGACCGCGAGAAGTACCCCGCCAAGTTCGACATCGACGAACTCCGCTGCATCTACTGCGGCATGTGCGAAGAAGCCTGCCCCGTCGACGCCATCGAGCTCACGAGCGTCTACGACATCGTCGGCCTCACGCGCCAGGAAATGATCTTCGACAAGTCCAAGCTTTTGCGCGTGTACGATGAGACGGTGAAAACCGAACCCATGTAACCCGCCCCCGACAGCGCGACAGCGCGGCGGCCCCAGAATGGGTGAACGTCACAGCTACGTCCCCTTTAGTCCTCCCAGGAATGAATTGGACCTGTCCCGTTTTCTGGCCCCCGGCGGCCGCACCGCCGCGCACTCGCGACTCACGCGTCACATTGTACATCGTCCCACGCCTCAATGCCGTTCAGCCACTCGAAGGCGTACTGTCGCTGGCACAACACGTTCAGATCTAAGTCTGCGGGCAGCGCCTCTGGCTGCTCGCGGCGCGTCTGAAAGTACCGACACCACAGGTTGTAGTGTCGGTCTTCCTCAGCCAGCAACTCGCCCGGCGGGCGCAGCGTTGCCGAGCTCAGGAACGGTTCGACGTCGGAGCCCAGCGGCGGAATGATCTCGTCCACTAGCCGCCGCGTATCGCACTGACGTGTGGGCAGCCCGAGATGATCAATCTTCCCTACCACCCACAGCAATGCCCACTCGGCCTCTTGTCGCCAGCGGAATCTCAGCGTCTCGTCTGAACTCGCCGCGCTCGGGTCGAGCAAGAACGCACGCTCCTTCGCGCTGATCGCATTGATTGCGCCTTGGTCTGTGAACCACTCGACGATCGGCTGTGGGTCAACCTCGCACGCCGCGGCGACAACGCCTTGCAGCACGACGGCGCGGGTCGCGACTTCCCGCGCGGTAAACGGACACGGTTCGTCATAGTCGGCGACCGCCGGGGGCGTCGGTGCCGTCGAGATGTCGAACGACCGCGCCCATTGCTCAGTGGTCGGACTTGCCAAGAGACTCCCGCCGGATAACGTAATGCCGTTGAGCGGCCGCGGCGGCGCACGCGCGACGCTCGACCACATGAGAAGTATACCGCCGCCGCGGTCCGCTCCAGCGGCGGGTTAGCTAGGCGTATTGCGGGCCGCGCGAAGTGCGTCGAATGAAACCGGTGGCGGCACAGGCGTCTCCGCCATCATCCACGCCTTGCGAAGTTCGTCGGGGAAGGACGCGAGCATCGCATCGTCCTCGTCGCGCGCGCGGGGACTCATCTCCTGAGCACCGGACACGAACTCGGCGGCCGCCGACAGCGCCAACTGATCGTCGTACCGCTCGACGAGCAACTCGAACGCGAACCTCGGCCCCGTTCCCGAGGGCGCTTCCTGATACACCCGCAGCGCCGCCACCTGCTCGTTCACGATGTCCAGAAGCTCTAGCACCAACTGTGCCCCTTCTGCATCGGTAAGAAAGAATCCGATGGCTCTCCAAGAGCGGCCGGCGGCCCCACCGCCGGACAGCTCGTACATCCGCGGTGGAACTGGAAGGGAGAGGGTGTGCCGAAGGGCCTCGTCCCGAAGCTGGATAACGTCCTCGTAAGTGAGCATCCGTAGCCTAGCTAACAGTTAATAGATCGTCTACGCGCCACTCATCAGCCCGGGGGCCGGCGCTATTGGCGGAAGGATATAGCGCCTGCGGAGGGGCGGCAATGGGCTTGGTGCGTCGTGGGGGCGGGGTGGGGCGCCCATCATCAGCCGCGATGGGCGGCATCGGGAAGAGGGACATCACTGATTGGCATTCTCGCAAGCGAGATGAGTGAGCAACACCGGCCAAGCTCGACTAACCCGCTGGCACCGATCGCAAGATCGTCACGCCGTCAGTCGGAATGAGCCAACCGGTGGTTTGTAAAGTTGAATGGGGCCCGGCGAGACTGCATTGCCCAACCACGCCGGTGACCTCGAATAGTGGTCTGACCCTCACCCGCGCGAAC
>JBBSLV010000373.1:0-4326 GCA_038233535.1 Tepidisphaerales bacterium
AGCGTCGAGTACGGGAAGTAGTTCGTGCCGAAGCGCGTAAACGGGACGCCGAAGGAAACCGTCGCGCCGTCGCTGGTCTTCTCCTGCGGGTTGTAGCCGGTGTAGGCGATGAAGTGCTGGTCGGCGCGCTCTTCGCTGATGGCCGAGTCGCTGAAGATCATGCGCGACGCGAGCAGCAGCCCTTCGCCCGGTGGCGGGAGGACGCTGTGGTCCATGCGCGACAGGTGCTGGCTCAGGTTCGGGCGCGCGATCTCACTGATGGAGTAGACGGCGTCTCCCTTGGCCTGCGCTTCCTGCGCGACCTGGGCGGTGTTGGCGCCGAGCCAGCGCGGGCCGACCTTGTCGGTCTTCTCACGATGGACCGTGAAAGACGGGGTGAAATCCTTCAGCCACAGCGCCGACGCCTCGCCATCCGATCCGCTCCCGCGGCTTCCGCCTGCGGCTACGAAAGAGGATTTAATCCAATCCACCCCGCGCTGGAAAAACAGGTATCGCCCTTCGCCGTGGCGGAACGGGGTGAACGCGCCGTCCGGGAATTCAGTGGGCGTGTTGTCGTAGCACAGCACGCGCTTGGCGAGTTTCGGCTGCTCCCACCGGCAGATGACGGCGGCGTACACGTCCTCCGTCGGCGCCGACTCGTTCGTATAGCGTGCATTGACGTCGAGGAAGCCGGCCCGGTACGCGCGCAGCTCGACATCGAGCTTCAGCCCGGATGCCGCTGCCGACGCCGACCACGTCTCGAACACCGACCCTTCGCCGGTCTTCTCAAACGCCAGCGGCAGCGGCTTGAACTCGGCGGCGAAGTCGCCCTTCGTGTCCAGCGCCTTTTGCTCTGTTCGCGGGCCTTTCGGATCCACGGGCCGGACGATCACGCCCCACGACAGCTTGCCGAGGTCTTGGCCGTCGAACGTCACGCCGACGGCGTGCGGCGCAGGTTTCAGCTCCACACGATTGCGCAGCCGCACGTTCGCGGGGATCTGCATCGCCACGCGCGACGTCGACGAGGGCTCGGCGTTAATGATCACAACCGCGTCGTCGCCCACCTGCTGCGCCGCCGTTGCCTCGTCGGCCAACGTCACGCCGCGCACGACCAGCGGCGTGCGGATGGGGAACGGCTGGTTGTTGATCACGTCGATCTGCTGGGCGGGTGCGGGGGTGGCGAGGGAAGTCAGGGTGAGAGCGAGGACGAGTGGTGTGCATGCGAAACGCATTCGATGGGGCTCCTCACGCCTTGGAGAGAATGAAGCGATCGGCGCCGGCAGTGTCCGGCGCCGATCGCGATGAGTCAATCGAATACAGTCGGTTCGCTTCGGTTAGTTTCGGTCGAACAGATCCCACGCGCCCGGGGGCGGATTGGGATCGGCTGCCGTGGGGGTCGCCAGCAGGTAGCGGTTGTAAGCCGGATTGAACTGCTCTACAAAGTCGCGCGGAATATTTTTCAGTGTAGCGATGAATGCGGACTGATCGACCCACTTCGCGCCCCCGTTGGCGTAGAGGACGTTGCAGCCGGTCTTATGACCCGTCTCCGTGACCCACTCGTAGCGCGACGTGAGATCGGCGAAAATCGCCTTGTTCTTCAGCTTGCTGAGCCGGGGAAGGGGAACAAAGTTCCAGTTGCCTACGGGATCCGTCCGGACGAAGTCGGGCGCGGCGCTGCCGGTGAACCATGGGTGAATCGGCCGCGCGCCGTACGACGTTCGAACCTGCCGGCTCGCACCGCTGGCGTGCGGCGTCATATCCCCGGGAAGCCACTCGTTTTCCGGCACGTCATAGCGAAAGAGGTTCGCCGTCTGCGAAGGGCAGTAAAAGATGCGCGGTTCCTGCTTCGGGTTGAAAACGAGCAGCCGGCCGTACGTCTGGTACTTTCCCGTGCCGCCGGCGACGCGCCAGATGGCGTAGTTAAACTGGTACTGATCGTTGGCCGGACTGGTCTCGGACGACCCGCGCAGGTGCCCGAGCGGGACCTGGTCCTTAAATGCCATCGCGTACATCATAAATGCCTGATGCACCTGTCGCATGTTGCTCAAGCATACGGCGCGGTTGGCCGCCTCCTTCGCCTTGCCCAGCGCGGGCAGCAGCAGCGAGATCAACACCGCGATAATGCCGATGACCACGAGCAACTCCACGAGGGTGAATCCCGCGCGCCGGACATTCGACCCCGTTTCGGCCTGAGATGCGTGTCGCATATTGCGCCCTTCCGTTCAGATGAACTTCCGCCAGCCAACTGAATGCCCCCTCCAATCCGTCTTGGCGAGAATGTATACAATGCGGGTTCTGAAAAGCAAGACAATTCGCCCGAAATCGATCTGATGTTTCAAAAGCCGGCTCACCCCCTCATTTACCGCCGGCGGTTGCGCGCCATGCGGCAAGCGTCGCATCGAGATTGGCCGGCGCTTCCATCAAGTACAGCGCCTCTTCGCGGCGGGCGAGGCGCTCGAACCGGTCGATCAGCCCGGCGTAACCCGGCCCCGTGAACTCAGGCCCGCGCGAGAGCTGGACGTACAGGATCGGCAACTCCGCGCGCTCAATTCGTCGAACGAGTGCTTCATCCCCGCCCGCCAGCTCCCGACCGCGGGCGAAGATGGCGGCGGCGCGGTCGCAGAAATCCTTCGTCAGGAACGCGATGTCCATCGGGTATCGAATTCCGCCCGGGGGCGCGGACATCACCGCCGCGTGCGATTCGGCCTGTTTCCGCAGCAGCGCGTCGTACTCCAGCACCGCCGGCGCCGCGGCGCCGTAATGGCCGAGGATGAAATCGCGCTTCAGCTCATTTTCATCGAGCGACGGATCCCACATCAGCTTCGCGATGACCCACGACTTCAGCTCGTCGCGCTCGGCCGGGCCCTGGTACCCGCCCTGCGTCATGACCCCCTCGGCCTTGTTGTCGATCCAGAACCGGATGTTGCTCGCGATCACGCCGACGTTCGGCATCGGCGCGAGATAATGGCTGAAGTTGACGTTGTAGTCCCACACGTAAATCCGATCGCACACGGCCGACCACGCCTTGACGATCCCCGCGACGGGCAACCGCTTGGCCGGCGTGAAGGGACGACTCCACGCCCCCACCGCGTCGTTGCACACGCGAATCGCGACGTTCTTCCGCGGGCGGATCGTCGTGGGGACGTTGATCGTCTCGAGGTACGCGAGCGTGTCGATCACGACCTTGGGAAACTTCTTCTCCACCGATTCGGCAACGCGGTTCACGAGGTACAACTGGTTGGCCATGTCCGTCCCGCCCTCCGCGGCGCGGAGTTGCTTGCACGTCGGGCAATGGCAGATTTGATCGCCCCCGTTGTCGTTCTTGGAGACGCTGACGATTTCCGTCTTCGGGCTCTTCCGCAACGTGGCAAGGACGTTCTCCGTGACGATGCGGATCGTTTCGGGGTTCGTCGGACACAGCTGCGCCGCCGATCGCTTGCCGTCGGCGTTCAGGAAGAAGTAGTCCGGGTGATCGTGCGCGTACTTGTCCGCCGGGAGCAGCGTCGCGTGCGTGTGAACGAACAGCCCGCCGTAATCGAACCGGCCGCCGTGTTCTTCGGGGACGGGTGCGTCGGGCGCATTCGTGCGGTTGCGCAGCGACCAATCGGCGTCGAATGACACCTTGTAGTACGGATCGCGCAGCTTCAGCTTCGGCGCGTACGTTCGAGGCACCGGCGCGACGGTGAGCGTCGTCGCCTTGGGCAGTCGAGAACTGGCCTTCGTGTACCAACGGCAGCCCATGTCTTCTTCGAGCAGGGCGTAGACCGCGTTGATCACCCCGCGGCCGGGACCGCCGGTGAGCACGAGCGATTCGCCGTCGACGGCGATCGTGTACTGCTCATCGGGCGCGGCGGGATCAGTCGTGATGCGGATCGACTTGTCGTGCGATGGCGAAGCCGCAAGCGGCAGGTCCGCCCCCGTCATCTCCTTCACCCAGTGCCGCAGGTCGTCGGCGGCCTTGCGTTCCGGACCCGTTGGTTTTTCGGGCAGGACGATGCCGTAAACGGGCTTGCCGTCGCGGACGAGCGTCAGCGCGGAACCCTTGGTCCCCTTCGGCTCCAGCACGTTGCGCCACTCGGCATTGGCGGAGCCGATCGAACAGAGGATGATGACTGCAACTGTCGCGATTCGCATGGAACTCCTCCTCGTGGCTTGGGCGTCTCGCCCGAGCGTTTTCCCTGCCGCTCCGCGGAATGCTCGGGCGGACGCCTCAAGTTTACACACATTTCTGCTACACTATTTTCCGCCGCAAGGCACTGATGGGTCGGGACTTGCTCTTTTTGGAGACGGCATGGATGCCAACGGCTCTGCGATCACCGGTTCGTTCGGTCAACAACATTTTGGAGC
>JBBSLV010000374.1:0-4309 GCA_038233535.1 Tepidisphaerales bacterium
CATGCGTTTAACTATAGCGTTTCACGTCACGCCTCGTAAATCAGCGGACGCAGAACGGTGCAGCGGATAGCGGAGAGGGCGTCGACGAGATCCTGGTACTGTCGCCCGCCGTGGTAAAGGCCGCAGATCGCGCCGCCGGAGCCGGCGAACTTGGCGCTGGCGCCGGTCGAGCGCGCCACCTCAACCATGCGCAGGTTTTCCGGCGCGATGGGCATGATCGTGCGGCGGAGGTCGAAGTTCTCGTTCATCACCTCGTGCAGCGCCCGCCAGTCCCCGGCCATCAGCGCGGTTCGCCCGCGGTCGGTCAAATGCCGGTACGTCTGCATGGCGCCGACGACCGTCTCGTCCCCGCGGGCGAACAGCTCGCGCAGGTTGCGGTGGGGGATGTCGCTGATCTCCGCCCGCTCCGGGTCATACGCGACGTACAGCGGCGGCATCTTGGGCGGGGCCAATTCCTCGTAAACGCCGTACCCGCGGCCCTCGATAAGCGAGCGCTCGAAATCCATGTACACGATGCCCTGGTACGTCTGGATCACGCGGTCCTGGAGTCCCGCATTGATGCCCAGTTCGTCGCGCTCGACGGAAAGGATCAACCCGGGCATCAGGTGCCGGGCGGCGTCGACGTCATAGAACTTCATCAGCGCGCGCAGCGTGGCGGTGATGATCGCGCTCGACCCGGCCAATCCGACCAGGCGCGGGATATCACTGTCGAATGAGAGCGTGAAGTTGCGCTCGTGCAGCTCGCGGCCGTGCTGCTTGCAGTACTCGTGGAAGCGCTTCACGGTGGCCTTCATGAGGCGGAGGCCGCCGTAGTAGCCGTTGAGCTTCGCGTCGCGGAGGAACGAGCGGACGGTGTCGAATGTCGCGAGGTCGCCGGCCGACGGGACGATCTCAAAGTGCGGGCTTTCCCATAGCTTCACGGTGGCTTTGAAGTTGCGGACGCTGAAGGCGATCGTCTTGCCGAAATACCCGTCGGACGGATTGCCGACCAGCCCGGCGCGGGCGTACGCGTGCGTGGTGATGATCATCGTGACGACCGCTACGAGACGAGTGAATCGGATGAGATGATGACGCCGTCGAACGCGGCCGCGGGAATCACACGCCGAATAGGGACGCCGGTTCGCGCGTCGCCGCCCATGACCGGAAAGCTGTCGATGCTCGAAGCTTGGAGCCGGCGTAGAACATACCGGCACATGGCCGGCTCGATCCGGATGCCGAACTGCGCGAGCAAACGAGTCCGCACGTCTCCTTCACTCATCCTTCATCCTTCCGCCTTCATCCCTATTCCAACTTTCGATCATACAACACGTATTCACCCGAGCCAAAAACGACCTTGGATTCCCACGCCGGACCGAGGCGTCGGCGGGTCAGGATGTAGCGGGCGCCGTAAAGCTCGGCAACCTCTGCCAGATGTGCTTCCGGCAGTGCGTTGTACCGCTTCTCGATATCCCGCAGCGTCGCATGATAGGGGCGCGCCAGTTCCGTAAGCTTTTGCAGTTCCAGCACGTCGCATAGCCGCTCTTGCCAGACCGCCAGCTCGCCGCTGAGCTGCGGGACGGCTTTGAAGTTCACGACGATTGCCCGCCGCGCGTGCAACCGGAACATCTCGTCGCTGGGGGAGACGAGGAACGTGGCATCGACCGGCGTGTGCTTGGGGTCGCGCACGTACTCGCACATGGCGACGTGATCGGGGTGTGGCTGCGGGGAGTAGCCGAAGTCGAACCCCATCCACCGCCCCCACCCGAAGCCGAGCACCGCCAGCAGCGCCGCGATGGCGATCGGGTGCAGGATCGTGTGCCGCGCCGCACGGCTGCGCGACAGCTCGTACAGCGCCAGCCCGCAGCACAGCGCGACGAACAGCCCGATCGGCCCCGGTTGACGCCAGATGACTTCGTGTGCCGCGCGTCCACCGAAGATGCGGAGCAGCGTCAGCGCGAGCACAATCACCAGCGGCACGCCGACCGCCATCAGCCGCGCCGTCACCCGCGGCACCCGGCCGGAGTCGCACACGAGGTACGCGACCCCCACGCAACTGAGCAGCTTGGGGTAAATGCTGAACCGGTAGAGACTCATTTGGATGAGCGTCTCGTGAACGTACCAGATGCCCGCGCCCAGCAGCGCGACGACGAGCAGCCCGCAGAACAGCAGGAAGAACCGCGCCGCCGCGATGCGGGCGGAGCGCGTCTGGTCGGGGGTGGGATGCACGATTCCGCCTTCGCAGCGGGGCGCACCGATCGGCGGGCGCAGCCGGGCCGCGACGACCGCAAACGGGATCGGCCAGACAAAGCACAGCCACAACGCCAGCGGCCAGGTTGACGGGTCATAGTGGTGGGGGTGGCGGAGACGGACGTAGAGGTTCACAAACTCCGCCAGCGGCATGGCGCTGCTGCGCGTCACCTTCGCGCTCAGCGCATAGCCGATGTTGATTCCCGCGGGAACGACGGCCAGCGCCGTGCCGATCAGCCAGCCTTTCGCGGGGCGGGGCACGGCATCGCTCGTCGGCCGCCACAGTTCCCACAGAACCATCGCGCCCCACAGCCCCACGCCAACGATCGCATGGTTCAGATGGAACAGTCCCGCCACGCCCAGCGCCAGCCCCGCCCAGCCGAATGCGCCGTGCAGCCATAGCACGATCGCCCACAGCAAGGCGACGTTGGCGACGTTGCTCGGCAGGAATGAACCATCCTGGAGGAACTGGTACATGCCCAGCCCAAACCCGCCCGCAGAGAGGTAGAACAGCAGCAGCGAGAGCAGGTAAGTGATCTGCCGCCCGCCGATGCGCATAACCAAGGCGTACCACCCGAGATGAAACATCGTCGCCAGCAGCAGGTAGCCCAGCAGGAACGCCGGCTCGACGATGCCCAGGCTGTACAGCGTCGACGTGAGCCAGCCGAACGTCGCGTGGTACTGGAGCGTCTGCGTGGTGAACCAGTCGTTGGCCAGCAACTGCGGCTGCGTCTTGCGCAGCGCATCGAGCAGGTAGACGGTGTGGTTGCTCCGTCCGAACTGGTACCCCTCGACGCACAGCGACATCACAACGCCAAACAGAACGGCGAACGCGACGCCGAGTGAGTCGAAGCGCAGCGTCTCCATCGCCCGCGCCGACTTGCGGCGCGTGCCCAGCAGCGGCGCGGGCCGCGCCGGCGATGACGGCGCCGCGGATGACACTCCACCCTCCATTGCGCGCTATTCTGCTGCGCGGCGAGCAGGTTGTCACGGGGAGATCACACGGGAGATCGGGCGCCGTCATCTGACGACAAGAAAGTGCACCGCCGCGACGCGGGCAACGGTTTTCAACGTCGCATGACGCGGCGCCGATACGTTCAGCGGCAGCGGCGACGCGCCGGGCTGTTCCGCGATCGGCGCGGGGGCGACGGCCGGCGCCGGAGCGGGCGCGGGCGCGGGCAGCGGGGGCAAGGTGATATCGACCAGGTCGGGCGACGCCCCGGGCTGCGGGCCGCGCGGGTTCGAGACGGTTCCGGCGTCGCTCGCGCGCGGGCCGCGGTTCACGGCGACCACCCACGCGCCCACCAGCACCACGGTCGCGACGACTGATACCACCCCCAGCGCGATCTGCCGCTGCGCCTTGGCCGGCACGTTCCACCAACGCGTAGCCTGCGGCGGGCGCGCCGTGCACTGCGCCTTCAACGGATTGGTCGTCTTCGATGCTCCCGGTGTATCCGTCTCCGTCGAGACCCCCGCACCGGTCGTCTCGCCCATCGGCGCCTGAAGGCTGAACGCAACGCGGGTGCGCCGCGCAACCGGCGGCGCCTCGCGAAACCCGCTGGGGCGCGGCAGCGGACGCTCCATCACGATCGGCCGCGATGCCTGCGCCATGATCGAGTCCCAGGAGCTGGACGCGATCTCGTTCAACATCCCGTACACGTCTTCCGAGGCGAATGACGTCGGCTCCGGCGGGCGCGGCTGCGGCACCGGCGCGCCGGCCTGCCGCTCGACTTCCCCCGGCTCGACCAGCAGGAACCCCGCCACCGTCCCCGCCAGCGCTTCGGTCGGGTCGGCCGGGCGGACGACGTCGCGGCGCTTCGTCCCCACCGGCGCGGGCGCGAAGGCGCCGGCCTTGAACGTCACGCGCGTCCGCCCGATGCGCAGCTCGTCCCCGTCCCTCAACTGATGCCGCATGATCTGGCGATATCCCAAGTACGTGCCGTTCTTGCTGCCCAAATCGGTGACGACCCACTGCTCCCCCGACGGCTCGATGCGGCAATGCTTCCGGGAGAGAAGGATGTCGCGAACGGGAATGTCCGCGTCCTGCGCCCGGCCGATGGTCACCGCGACGGCCAGCTCGCGC
>JBBSLV010000375.1:0-4290 GCA_038233535.1 Tepidisphaerales bacterium
ACGAGAAGACGATCCCGACGGTCCTGACGACGTCGCAGAAGCTATCGACGGGCGTTGACGCGCGGAACGTGCGGAACATCGTGCTGATGCGGCCCGTGAACACCATCATCGAGTTCAAACAGATCATCGGCCGGGGCACGCGATTGTTCGAGGGCAAGGACTACTTCACGATCCACGACTTCGTGAAGGCCTCCGCCCGCTTCGCGGACAAGGAGTGGGACGGTCCGCCCGACAATCCCGAGGTTTGCGCGGATTGCGGTGAGTTTCCCTGCGTCTGCGAGAAGCCGGAGCCCGAGCCGTGCGCGATATGCGGGGAAGATCCGTGCGTCTGCCCGGAAGAAGCGTGCGAAGTGTGCGGGCAAATCCCGTGCGTCTGCGAGAAGGGCAAGAAGCGGGTGAAAGTAAAACTCGCGGACGGGAAGGAGCGGGCCATCCAACACATGATGGTGACGAGCTTCTGGCACCCCGACGGCACGCCGATGAGCGCGGCGCAGTTCATGGAGGCGCTCTTCGGCAAGCTGCCGGACTTCTTCGCCAACGAGAAAGAGCTCCGCAACCTCTGGAGCGCCCCGGACACCCGGTCGAAACTGCTCGCGGGGCTGGCGGAGGCAGGTTTCGGCCACGATCAGCTGGCGGAGATGCAGAAGCTCATCGACGCGGAGAAGAGCGACCTGTTCGACGTGCTCGCGTACGTCGCGTACACGCTCCCGCCCATGACGCGCGAGGTCCGCGCCAGCCTGGCGAAGCCGTCGATCGCGTCGCTGTTCTCGCAGAAGCAGCAGGCGTTCCTCGATTTCGTGCTGGGGCAGTACGTGAAGGTCGGCGTGGACGAACTCGCGCAGGACAAGCTCTCGCCGCTTCTGAAGCTCCGGTACAACAACGCCATCGCCGACGCCGTCGCGGACCTGGGCAAGCCCGAAGAGATCGGGCAGGTGTTCGCGAGCTTCCAGCAGTACCTGTACCTCCCGCAAGCCCCGTAGCGTGTCCGTCGCACACGCAGCATCGATCTTCGCGATCGATCGGACATGCGTCCGGGTCCGAACGGCCTGCGGCCTATGGCCCATAATCCCCCCCTCCCCAGCCCCACCGCAGCCCGGCGCGATAATTCCGTCGTTTTCGCGGCTGCGAACGCATCGATTTCCGTTCATTAACCCATTCACACCATGGAATTAGCATCTAAACCCATGGCGGAAGGGAGAAAAGCCATGGGGGAAGGGTTCGATCCCCGGGCGGACGGGGCGAAACCCAGGGAATCAGGGATGAAAACCATGGGATTCGATCCTGATTCCATGGCGGAAGGTCCTGATTCCATGGAATGAGCTCCTGATTCCATGGCGGAAGTCTCTGATTCCATGGTGTAAATGGTTCATTCCGCGGCGGAAGTTTCTCATTCCATGGCGGAAGCCACGGATTCCGTGGGATGAGCTTTGGATTCGACGGGTTTGTTTCCGAATGCCACGGGGGTCGTCTCGCTGCGCATGGGGGTCTTCCCGCTGCGCATGAGGCGGCGGCCGCGAAGCATGGCCGCGGGCGCAAGACCTTCGACCTCCCCGCCCGCACTCAGGGATGGGGCGGCAATTGTCCGATAATCATGAGGGGCCACGAAGGAGCGTGACGACATGGAGACGACTGCGGCACATGCGGATGCGGGCGACACGGCGGAGTGGGTCAATGGGGAGCAGGCCCGGCGGATGTTCGGGGTCTCGCAGTGGATCTGGGACCGCTGGCGCAAAGCGGGCGCGATCCGCTGCGGCGAGCCGGTCGGACCCGGCAGACGGTTGATGCGCTATCCGATCGAGCAGCTCCGCCGGGAGATCGAGGCGCTGCGCGCGCCGCAGCCGTCGCCCCCGCCGGGGATGATCGGCGCGGCCGAGGCGCGCGCCAGGTTCGGGGTGGGCGCGTGGACGTGGGACAAGTGGCGGCAGGCGGGCGAGCTCCCGCGCGGGCAGTGGTTCGTCAGCTCCAAGTTTGGCCGCGTCAAACTGTATCCGATGGAGGAACTCGCCCGGGTGATCGAGGCGCAGCGCGTCTTTCCGCCGTCGGGGATGATCACCGGGGCACAGGCCGCGCGGATGTTCGGCGTCGCCCGGCTGACGTGGAGGAGTTGGGTCACGACGGGCAAGGTCCGCTGCGGAAAACCGTTCGCCAATCCCGGGGGTGGAATGTGCTATCTCTATGCGGTGGGCGACCTCGAGCGGCTGTTCGAGGAGATGCGCGGCGAAGGCAAGGCGTACTGGGACCCGAAGAACCCCGGATATTACCGCGTGCCCGATGGTTACGTGCGCCAGCGGGATGCGTGGCGGATGTTCGGCGTGGACAAGGGAACCTGGAAACGGTGGGAGCGCGAGAAGCAGATCACCTGCGGCCGGCGCGTGAACGCCGGCGGACCCAAGCTCTACAGGCTTGAGGACCTCCAGCGCCTGCTGGAGGAGTTCGGGAAGTACGCCCCGCCCTATCCCGATCCGGATCGCCCGGGCACGTACCGGGTGCCCCTCAGCGGGTACGACATCCGCCGGCGCGAAGCGCTGATCGACGCGGCGGAGCTGCCGCTGATCGAGGGCAAGCGCTGGGGATGGTGTCCCGGCGCCGACGACGAGCGCGACGGTGCGGGGCACGTGGCCCACTCCAAGCAGGGCGAGACGACGCCGCTGCACCGGATCATCATGAATGTGACCGACCCGGAGCTGACGGTCATGCACCGCAACGGCGACGCGCTGGACTGCCGTCGGAAGAATCTCGTCGTGCGGACCTACTCCGAGCGCAGCGCGGCGGCGCGGAAGCCGAGGACGTATCAGGGCCGGGCGTGCACGTCGCGGTTCAAAGGCGTGTATTGGAGTGAAGAGCGGGGCAAGTGGGTGGCGCAGATCAAGATGGGCGGCGTGGGCAGGAGGCTGGGCCGCTTCGACGACGAGATCGCCGCCGCCGAGGCGTACGACGAGGCGGCGCGGGAGCTGTTCGGTGAACACGCGCGGCTGAACTTCCCCGACGGGATCGACGCGTTCCTCGCCGCAGACGCCGCCGAAACCCGCGGCGACGACGCGCGGGCGGACTTCGGCGGAATCAGTCGACCCGCGGCATAAGGGCGCGGCGGGCCGCGCTACGCCAGCGCTTTCACCGACTTGTAGATCCCTTCGGAGTCGATGCCCTGGTAGCCCATCTGCTGCCACAAGCCGCCGGAGCCTTCTTTGTGGGTGCCGATGTTGTTGTACTTCCCCTTGAAGCCGTGCTTGAGCAGATCACTCCCGAACTTGCTGCCGACGCCGGTGGTGACGTTGAATCCCTCGGCGACGAGGACGAACGGCGCGCCGGCGAGGCGCTTCATGGTGGCGACGTCGTAGCCGTTGAGCGTGGGCTTGTTGATCAACCCGACCTTCACACCCTGTTCGTTTAAGCGCAGGACGGCGTCGTAGGCGCGGTAGAGGGTTTCGCCGAAGCTCAGGACGTAGCCACCGTTGGTTGGGGCTTCGACGATGACGTCGTCCTTGCCGGGCTCGAAGGTGTAGCCTTCGCCGAAGAACAGACTCCCATCCGGCTTGAGGATGTCCGGCACGGCGGCGCGCGTGCTGAAGATGAAGCGCAGGCCGGGGTCGTTGAAGATGCGCTTCACGCACTTGGCGAACTGATGCTGATCGGCGGGGAAGTAGAGGCGGGTGGTGTCGCCCGGTTCGCCGTCGCCGCCGGGAAGGCCGTTGGCGGCGAACATGTTGTTGATGCCGAAGTGACACGAGTTGTCGGCCATGTCGTCACAGCCGGCGTGGCTGAAGTGGGCCAGCACGTTGCAGGAGTTCAGCCGGGCCATGGTGATCTCGGAGACGACCATCTCCAGGAAGGCGCTGAACGTCCCGTAAATTCCCTGTTTTCCCTTGTCGAACCCGAACCCCGCCGCCGCTGAAAAGTTGCCGCGCTCCATGATGCCGGCCGAGACGTAGACCTCCGGATGTTTCTTGTGGATGTGATGCAACCCGCAGGAGCCTTCGAGGTCGTTGTCGAACACGCGGACTCGGTCGAGGCGCTCATCGGGGGACATTTCGTCGAGGATCGCGTTGACGATCTTGCCGAAGTCGTCGCGGTTCTTGCCGGCGCCACGGCTGCCCTTGTAGACGTAGGTGCTCTTCTCGCCCTTCACGCTCTTGAGGTAGGTCGCGGCCTCGGTGCGCCCGCGCTGCTCGAGGTACGCGATGGCCTTGTCGGCCTTGATCGACTCGTGCGCGTGCGTGTGACCCTCCACCCCGTCGATGCCGGGCGCCATCTTGCGCTTCACGACCACCGCGACCGGCCCGTCGTTCGCGA
>JBBSLV010000376.1:0-4286 GCA_038233535.1 Tepidisphaerales bacterium
GACCCTCCGCCCGGGGGGGCCAGGCCGCGCCGGGGGGGTGGCAACCTCCCGGGGCGGGCCGGGGCTATCGCCCCGGGGGGGGGCGGGCCCCCGCCCCCCCCCCCCCCCCCCCGCTTCTCTCCCGCGCTCCGACCGCGCTACGACTCGCTGCTCTCGTACTCGCCCTTCAAGCGCTCGACCACGGATGGATCGGCCAGGGCGGTCGTGTCGCCAAGGGCACGGCCCTCGGCGATGTCCTTGAGCAGCCGCCGCATGATCTTGCCGGAGCGCGTCTTCGGCAGATCCGCGGAAAAGAGCACGTCGTCCGGCCGCGCGATCGCGCCGATCTTGTTCGCGACGTGCTTCTTCAGCTCGGCCTTCAACTCTTCGGACGGCGTTTGACCCTCCTTGAGCGTGACGAATGCGGCCACCGCCTGCCCCTTCAGTTCGTGCGCCTTGCCGACGACCGCGGCCTCCGCCACGGAAGGGTGGTCGACCAGTGCGGATTCGATCTCCATCGTCCCGATGCGGTGCCCGGCGACGTTGAGCACGTCATCGATCCGGCCGATCACAACGAAGTTGCCTTCGGCGTCGCGCTTGGCACCGTCGCCGGGGAAATACACGCTCTCACCGGGCTGCACATCGTCGCCCGCGCCGACTGTCCGGCCGGCCCACTGGGAGAAGTAGGTGTCGCGGAAGCGTTCCGGATCGCCCCAAATGCCGCGCAGCATCGACGGCCACGGACGACGGATCGCGAGAAAGCCGGCGCCCACATCGATCGGCTGGCCTTCCAGGTTGAGGATGTCGGCGCGGATGCCGGGGAACGCGCGCGTTGCGGAGCCGGGGATCGTTTCCGTGACGCCCGGCAGCGGCGTAATCATGATCGCGCCGGTTTCCGTCTGCCACCAGGTGTCGACGATCGGCGCCTGCTGCTGGCCGATCTGCTCGTGGTACCAGATCCATGCTTCCGGGTTGATCGGCTCGCCAACGGTGCCGAGCAGGCGTAGGCTGGACAGATCGTGCCCCGCGGGGAACTGCGCGCCCCACTTCATGAACGCGCGGATCGCGGTCGGCGCCGTGTAGAAGATGGTCACACCATACTTCTCGACGATCTCCCAGAAGCGGCCGCGGTCCGGGTAGTCCGGCGCGCCCTCGTACATGAGAACCGTGGTGCCGTTGGCGAATGGGCCATAGACGATGTACGAGTGACCGGTGATCCAGCCCACGTCGGCGGTGCACCAGTAGACGTCGTCGTCCTTGAGGTCAAACACCCACTTGGTGGTGGCGTACGCCTGGGTCAGGTAGCCGCCGGTGGTGTGCATGATCCCCTTGGGCTTGCCCGTCGTGCCCGAGGTGTAGAGCAGGAAGAGCAGGTCTTCGGAGTCCATCCGTTCGGCAGGGCAGTCGGCGTCCGCGGAAGCGATCGCGTCGTGCCACCAGACATCGCGCCCCGGCTTCATCTGTGCGTCGCCCAGCGTTTCGCCGTCGCGGCCGTGACGGCGAACGACGAGCACCTTTTCGATCGGTGGGCAGCCGCCGTCCTGCTCGATCGCTTCGTCCGCACTCGTCTTCAGCGCAATCACGCCGCCGCGCCGGTAGCCCGCATCCGCCGTAATCAGCACTTTGGCTTCCGCGTCGTTGATGCGGTCGCGGAGCGAGTCTTTGCTGAACCCGCCGAACACGATCGAGTGCGGCGCACCGATACGTGCGCAGGCGAGCATCGCGATCGCGGCTTCCGGAACCATCGGCAGATAGATTGCGACCCGGTCGCCTTTCTGCACGCCGAGCTGTTTCAGCGCGTTGGCGGCTTTGCCGACTTCGCGGTGCAACTCTTCGTAGGTGTAGGTGCGCGTGTCGCCCGGCTCGCCTTCCCAGATCAGCGCCGTCTTGGTGCGCCGGTCGGTGTCCAGGTGCCGATCGAGGCAGTTGTAGGCGACGTTCAGCTTGCCGCCGACGAACCACTTCGCGTGGGGCGGGTTCCAGTCGAGTACCTGGTTCCAGCGCTCGAACCAGTCCAGCTCCTCGGCCCAGCCGGCCCAGTATGCTTCCGGATCCTGCTCCGCCCGCCGGTACGCTGCCTCGTCCGAAACGTGGGCCTGACGCGCGAACTCAGGCGGCGGCGGGAAGCTCCGCTCCTCCTGTAGCAGGCTGTCGAGTGTATCGGAAGTCGCCATGGTTCCTCCTCAGGGCTGGTGGGATTGCGACAGAGCCGTGGACGGGCTGGAACTGCAACAATGACACCGTCCGTCGGAATAAAATACGTTGCCGTGCGTCGCGAGGCACGCGGCTGGCGCCGTGGCCCGGTTGCCGGCGGAATGGCGGATCGATCCCGGGGATCCTCAAGGGTTGCCGACACGGGGGGCGGACCTGCAAATTCGTGTTGTGCAGTCGCCGTCACCCCCTTTCAGGAGACCCATCGTGACGCAGCGGACCTTCGAGGTCGGCCAGACCGCCTCGCTCAGCCGAACCATCTCGAGCGACGACATCGAAAGCTTCGCTCGGATCTCCGGCGACGACAATCCCGTGCATCTCGACGAGGAGTTCGCGAAGCAGACGCGCTTCGGCCGCCGTATCGCGCATGGCATGTTCGCCGCCGGGCTGATCTCGGCCGCGGTGGGGACCCGGCTCCCCGGCTACGGCGCGATCTACATGGAGCAGTCGCTCCGCTTCCGGCGCCCCGTTTTCATTGGGGATACGGTCACGGTCACGGTGACGGTGACGGATTGGAACGACGAGAAGCGTCGGGTTCGCGTCGAAACCGCATGCACCAACCAGGATGGGGAGCGCGTCGTCGAGGGCGAGGCGCTGCTCTGGGTACCCGACTGAAGCGGCGGATTCGGTTCAGCCCCCGTGGTCGTTCGCGGATCAACGCGGACGCTCGCCGCCGTTCGGGTTATGCCTTGGCGTAGGTGCTCGGCGATTCTTCCACGCCGAGCGCGGCATCGGCCGCCGGGTACGTCGCGTCGCCGCCGGTTTCCCGCACGTACGTGCCGGGTGCCTGTTCGAGCGCCGGGTACTCTTCGTTGCCCAGCAAGGGCGGCTTCACCCGCTTGCCGGACCGTTCGGCGAGCCACGATGCCCAGTCATTCCACCAGCTGCCGGCGTGCGTCTCCGCTCCAGCGAGCCAGGCCTCCGGGTCCGTCGTCGGATCTTCGTTGGTCAGGTGGCTCCCCTTGCCCGGCGGGTTCACGATCCCAGCGATGTGGCCGGACGTCGCGAGGACGAAACGGACCGGTCCGGATACATGCCGCCGCGTCCGAGACGCGCCCTGCCACGGCACGATGTGATCTTCCATCGTCCCCACGGAGTAGATCTCCTGGTCGATCTTGCCGAGATCGATCGCTTCGCCGAGGAACCGCAGCTTGCCCGGCTTGACCAGGTTGTTGCTGATGTACATGTTGCGCAGATAGTACCGATGCATCTTGCGCGGCATGCGCGTGCTGTCCGCATTCCAGTACAACAGGTCGAACGCCATCGGCTTCTGGCCGAGGTAGTAGTTGTTGATGACGTAGTTCCAGATCAGGTCGTTGCTGCGCAGCAGGTTCATGGTGGTCGCCATTTCCGACGCCTCCAGATACCCTTTCTTCGCCATGCGGCGATCGAGCGCCTCGATCTGCTCCTCGTCGATGAACACGCCGAGGTCGCCCGGCTCCGCAAAGTCCTGCAGCGAGACCAGAAACGTGGTCGTATGGATCCGCGTGTCGCCCTTGGCGCGCAGCGCCGCCATGGCGATCGAGAGCAGGGTGCCGCCGATGCAGTAGCCGACCGCATTCACATCCGGGCTCCCGCTGATCGAAGTCGCAGCCTCGAGCGCGGGAAGAATCCCCTCGGTGACGTAGTCCTCCATCCCGAAATCCGCGTATGACTCGTCCGGGTTCTTCCAGCTCGCCATGAACACGGTGAAGCCCTGGTCCGTCAGGTAGCGGACCATGCTATTCTTCGGCTGCAGGTCGAGGATGTAGAACTTGTTGATCCACGGCGGAAAGAACAGGATCGGCCGGGCGTGCACCTTGTCGGTCATCGGCTCGTACTGGATCAGCTCGAGGATCCGGGTTCGCAGCACAACGCGCCCTTTCGATGCGGCGACGTTGACGCCGAGCTCGAAGCCGGAGCCTTCCACCCTTTTCACGCGCCCCGCGGACAGGTCGCCGGACAGGGTCTCCATGCCGCTGAGCAGGTTGCCGCCGCCCGTCTCAAGCGTTTCCCGCACCACCGCCGGGTTCAGCAGCGGCACGTTGGACGGGCTGATGCTATCGAGAAACTGGCGGAGGTAGAACGAAACACGGCTGCGTTCCCGCGGCGACAGC
>JBBSLV010000377.1:0-4281 GCA_038233535.1 Tepidisphaerales bacterium
CGGGTTGTCGATGTCGGCGAACGTGCGGAGCGCTTTCACGTTCAGCGTCTCAAGCGCCGATGAAAGGATGGGCGTTGAGCTGAGCAATTCGCTCTGCGTGTAGAGGAAGCTGTCCGAGCGCGGCAAACCAACGTTCTGATCGCTGAGAATTCGCGGAACCGCCTGCTCAACATAGACGCGGGAACTGCTGCCGTAGATTGGCGTCGCCTTCAGGAGGTATCCCACCGCGGCGATGAGTGACAGCGTCGTGATCGTGGCCACGGTCCAGCGGCGGCGCCAGATGACGGCGAGGAGCGAGTCAGGCGCAGGCATGACCGAAGCGGCCGCTGGGCCAGAATCCTCGTACTCCCCCAAGCGATTCTGGGGAACTCGCATCAACATAAGTACTCTCCGAATGTGCCTACCGCCCAGACGTGGCGAACGTATTGCCCCGCCCCCCGATCAAGCCTACGCGGGGCCGCGCGGCAAGTTCGCAAAAATTCTCAACCCTGCCTGCTCGACGTGCGAGAACACTTCCCGCTTATCTGGGAACGGGCCTCATCCCCAATCGTGGGCGATGGCACCAATCGGGAACGCAGTAGCCCTGTCCCCTACGATGAGGCGCACAAAAAAGCGGCCAGTCGCCACAGATCAATCAATTGTGCGACTTGGGCAACCGCCCGTGCATCTGAGTAATCAGAGCAATCAGGAGGTCATGGAAAAAACGGTCCGCGACCCGGCGGACGGTACGGGCTACGTGTCGGCGGCCGGAAGGGCGGACGCACTGCGAAGGGCGGACGCCCTGCGGCCATCACAATCACCCCCCCCGGCTGTACGGCAACCGTCTGCAGCGTGAACGGATCGAGCAGGGTCACGGGCTGCCGCACCTTACCTCGACCGAATGAGGAACGGGACTGAGCGAAGCCGACGGATGCGATAGACGCCAAAGCGGCGAGGCTCAACAATACGATTTTCTTGTTCATGACTTACTCCCAAAGCGGCCTTGAAACCGCTCTTCTCAATTGCGTTTAACGCCCTCTGCTCTGCCAGCCAGTTCTTATCGGCTACGCCGCAGCAGGGCAACAGCGGCCATCGCCATCAACCCGAAGGAAGCCGGCTCCGGCACAGGGCTGCTCGACGTGTAGAGGAGGTAGTTGTCGAAATAAGCGGTTCCCGTTGCAGTCGGATCGTTACCGTCGTCCGAACCACGCACCGTGGCGATCGGAGCGTCCGAGAATCCCAGGATGGGTCCATCCACGAACCCTTCAGAAACCACCTGGGTACCGTTAAAGAACACTTGGTAAGAGGAGGTGTTGTAGTCCAATTGCATCGCAAAGTGATGCCACTGATTGAACGGAACAACCACGCCCGATTCAGTGTAGAACCCCGTGTTTTCCGCCTGAAAGAGCAGATCGCCGGTCGTCGAATCGACACCCGCAGCACCAATCAGAGGGAAACTATTACCGACCGCGTCGTATGCCTCGATTCCAAACACCGGACCAAAAGAGACGCCGAATTGGGAGGTCTGGAGCGTAAGCTGATCCCATTCGACGATCACGTAGCGCTCGCTCGGTGTGATGGGCTTGGAAACCGCCCACCGCTGATCGGCGTTGGCGGAACCGTTCCGCGTGACTTGGACAGCCTGACTGCCGGAGGCCTTGACGCCCGACTGGACCGTCGCGCTGGATACATTGTTGTCAGTGAACCAAGGACCATCGACGGGATCCTGCCCCTCCAGCGCCGAGTTATTGACAAACGGCGGCGTCTCAAAGCCCTCGCTGTCGTACAGAACGGCAGCAGGCGCGGACGATGAGACAAAGGCTGTTGCCACAACGGCTGATGCAGCCGTTAAAACGAACTTTCTCCAGAGCATTGCTCTCCCTTTCCAATAAAACGATGCGACGTGCTTGCGGAGACAGTACTCGTACAACCCCGTTTGAGGCGTATCGAGTTGCCAAAAATTGATGCCCTCGGACATCCCCGCTGCGTGTAGGGCGGAAATCTACTCAATGCGCCCCGCCCAGTCAATGAAAAAAACGCACAAAATAGCAAATCTTAGATGCCCTCGCGTCGCCGCCCGTTCGCCCCGGATGATCCAAAAACTGAAACCCGCCAGACGACCGGATCGAACGGCACTCCTTTGACTGATTCCCACGGACGCTTGAGCGATGATGCCGTCGGCCGCGAAAACGCAGCGGCTCACCATAAGGACTGGCATGCTACGCAACCGACAACCAGTCGCAATCCCCCAACATGAGGGGGTTGACAAATCAGCGTTAGCATCATTCTGGGAGATACGGATCCACGCGAGCGTGGACCAGGAGTCGTTTTATCCCCCGGCCAGTGGGACGCAGCGAACGGAGGGATGACCGACATCATGGAGCTCATATTCGAGGCACTTGCGTTGTTGCAGTCGACTGAGGCTCCGATCACAATCCGCTCGCCCCCGCGGACACCGTTGATGCATCGTGTTACACCCGCACCAGCCGGTCGCGGCGTGGCGGATCAGGATAGATGGCATTGTGCGATACCGACGGGCAGGAGTGCGCGATGGAATCTCCGGACCCCCTTACCGTCGAATTGTCACCCACGCTGCGCGTGGACCTGTCCCGCGTCGCGCTGATCGACACGCATGACGACGGCGCGTGCACCGTGCATTACAAGGGCGGTGGCGTGCAGGTGTTGTCGAGGGAGCAGAGCGAACTGCTGGGGCGGGCGATGCGGAAATTGCAGGCTGGCGCGAGGTGAATCCATGACGCTCCTGTACGGTGGCGAAGAATGTTCTGCTGGAAATGTGGCACGGTATCGTCAGCAGTGCTGGCTATATAAACGCGGTCCACTTGCTGCTCGTCAACCGTAGACGACCTATAGAGGCCCCCACGAGTACCTCACGTGCTGAGCGAATGCATTGAATCGGCGGCCGCAGTCAGGTTTTTCCTAACTTATGGGAAGGAGTGAATATGCAGCAGATCACGAACAAGGACGAGCTGCTGCGCCTCCTTGCGCAACGTTACACGGCCGCGGCGGGCAGAGCGATTTCAGACTCACCTTCCGCAATTAAACGCCCTCGCGCCCGACGGCATGTTCCAGTGCGGTGCCGTACAGGAACTGCTTGCCACCTCGTCCGACCCGTTGCCGGTGTCCTTCGCGCTGCTGCTGGCGATGGCTGCTCAGCGGCAGGACAGGGATGAGCCGAATGCCATCGTGGTTTGGAGTGATCCCGCCACGGATTATACCCGCCGGCGCTGACGGCCGTTGGTCTGTCGCTGGGGCGGCTGACACGCGTCGAGGCGCGGCGGCTCCAGCTCGCCGCCGAGCAAGGCGGCGGCGTGGGCTTGTTCCTACGTCGCTTCGATGTCCGTTCGACCGCAGCTTACGCCGCCGCGACGCGCTGGCTGGTCACGCCGGTGCCGGGGAACGAGGAAATGCCAACGCTGTAGCGTTGAATTGATGCACGGTCACGGAGGACGCGTGGGTGAAAGCGTGCTTTTGGAGGTGGATCATGAATCAGGCCACATACACGCTGTGCGTCCACCTGCGGCAATGGCCGATCGACCGGCTGCGCCGGCGTCAGCCCGCGCTTCGGCATAGGCCGTTCATTCTGGTCGACACGGTTGGTGGTCGGCAGGGGATCGCGCACGTCAGCTCCGAAGCGCCCGCCGCCGTACGGTGCGGCATATAGCCGTTTGATCCTCATCGACCCGCGAGGCCTGCTTAAAGCCCGACTTGAATGCGCGTCACTCGCTCGCGCCATCTGTTGCGTTTGAATCGGCGGCCTCGATGCAGGCCGACCCGGCGGTGAACGGCGTCGCCGGCGTCCGGCTTGCTTCGCTCGCTGCCGTCGTGCCGAGCGTTGCGCTGCGCTCCACTACCGCCCGTCACTCCTCTCGCTCGCTGCGCGGCACCTCCCCTGCCGTCGCCGCCAGGTGCATGGCTCCCCCGACCGCCGCCCCGCTGGCGCTTCGGTGAGGCGGCGGCCGGGAGAGCCAAGCTGGGCCGGGTCGGCCCACCCCGAAACCGCCGCCCACGCAACGCACCGGGAGGTGCCACATGTCCGCTGTCAGCATCCACGTCCCGCTCTCCAAGCTCGTCGGCAATCGTCGCAACCCGCGCCGGGTCAAGCCCGAGCGCGACGCGCACCGCCGGCTCGTCGCCTCGATCCGCGCCCACGGACTGCTTGAGCCGCTGGTGGTCCGACCGGCCCGGTTTGGTTCGTCGGAGCAGGCGAAGCATTACCAGGTGATCGCCGGGAATCGCCGTTTGATCGCCCTGCGGGAGGTTCACAAGGGCGAGGACGCCGAG
>JBBSLV010000378.1:0-4278 GCA_038233535.1 Tepidisphaerales bacterium
ACGCCGCGAGCCGCGCGATTGCGCCGGCCTTGGAGCTGTGCCCGTGCACAACGTCGAACGGGCCGTGCGATTTCATGTACCGGCGGACGGCGCGGACGACGCCAACGTCCCCCGGATGGATGCTCGTCCGCATCGCCAGCGGGAGGTGATGCACGCCGTGCATTGCGTTGAGGCGGGCGCGGAAGAAGCGATCGACGCGGCCCGTCGAGTAGATCACGTGCACTTCATGCCCGCGCTGCGTCATGCCTTCGGCCAGGTCCAGCACGTGCCGCCCGGTCCCGCCGGCAGCGGATTCAACGACCATCAGCACGCGCTGCGCGCGCGCGTCCGGCGCGATCGGATCCCGGTGGCGCGGCTCCGGCCCGACGCCCGCGTGCGTCACGTCCGGGCTTGAGCCGCCGAACGCTTGTGGAAGCTCACTGATCATCGTTGCCCTCTGCCCAAAACGCCTGGTGACCGGTGGTCAAGTAGCGCCCGCTGGTTGGCCCGCGCCCGAGCGGGCGCGGGCGCGGGCGGGATCGATCGAGGCCGACGCGAGCTGGTCGTAGACCGCCTCGTAGCGACGCGTCACCGCCGTCAGGTCGAAGCGCTCGACGATTCGGCGGCGGGCGGTGAGCCCAAGGTCAGCCCGTGCCGCCCGATCCATCGAGAGCAGCGCCGCCCACCCCCCCGCCAGCGCCGCGGGGTAGCGCGGGGGCACGATTCGGCCAGTCTCGCCGAGGATCAGCGCCGAGTCGCCGACGTTCGTTGCGACGCATGGCACCCCGCACGCCATCGCCTCACCGAGCACGAGCGGGAAGGCTTCGCTGATCGAGCTGGACGTCGCCAGGTCCAGCGACGCGTGAATTCGCGGCATGTCGCGCCGCGGGTCGAGCAGGTGGCAGCGGCCGGTCAACCCGAGGGAGCCGACCTGGTTCGTGACGGCGGAGTTGTTGCGATCAACGCCGAACCCGCAGAGTAGAAAGTGCACGTCGGGCCGCTGCTTTGAGAGCAGGGCGGCGGCGCGGAAGAAGTTGTCGTGGTCCTTGAGCGGGTCGTGCCGCGCGACCAGGCCGATGAGCGGCGTGTCGGGTGACAGGCCAAGCTCTTCGCGGACACTGCGGCGCGCATCGGGGTCGGGGCGGAGCAGACCGGTGTCGAAGCCGTTGGGGATGACGGTGATGCGCTCGGCTGCGAAACCGCGCTGCGCGTAAAGCCCGGCGGCGTGTTCGGAGACGCAGATGATGCGGCTGGGGACGCGGCGCGACAGCTTCGCGCACGCCGCGACCGTCGCCAGCGTCGAGCGCTTCGCGAACCCCTTGACGTGATTCGAGTGGTGAATGCCCCAGACGATTTTCGCCCGCGTCGCGAGCCGCGCCGCGAGGCCGCCGATGAGGTTCGAGTGGTCCATCCACGTCTGCACGACCGCCGGCTGGACCCGGCGGAGGTGTTTCGCGAGGCGCAGCATCCCGCGGGGGTCGGGGATGCCGGGTTTCATGCCCATGGTGACGAGCGGGATGCCGGCGCGTTGGATCGGGCCGGCGACGGCAAGGTCGTCGATGAGCGACACGACGAACGGCTCGAACCAGCGCGCGTCGGTGCGCAGCAGCAGGTTGCAGAGCATCGCCTCGGCCCCGCCGTGCTCGAAGCTGTTGATGACGTGAACGACGCGAACCTTGTTCATACGGTTCGCGCCGCGCCACGCGGCCTTTCCTGAATGGACGATGCACCCACAGCCCGCCTCCCGATGACGTCACACATGGCACACCCGCTGGCGATGGCTCGCGGGATCTTCGAATTCGCTGTTGCCCGGCGATTTTGAAGTGACGCGCAAATCTACACCTCCGTTGCGCGCGCGGGGGCGGGAACGATGCGATCTGGCGGCGTTTCAGGGCCGTGTTGCGGGAAGGCCGGCAATCTGTTCCGGTTGTGACACCCGCGCAAGCTGGGCGGATGCAGGCACGCCGTGCAAATGTGAAGTAAGCTTCGACTGCAACAATGATGCTCAACCGACGATTGTTTCTCTTGCGTTCCGCGGGCGCCACCGGTGCGCTGATGCTCCTGCCATCGTGTGAGGCAAAAGGTGCGGCGTCGAGCGACGTGCTCGTCAACCACGTCGGCTTCGCCCCGACGGCCGGGAAGGCGTGCGTGTTGGCGGGGACGGCGGCCGTCGCGTTCGAGGTGGTCCACGTCGCATCCGGTCGCATCGCGCACCGGGGGACGCTCCAGCCGCGCAAAGGGGATCACGGCGACTACCTCGTCGGCGATTTCAGCGCCGTGCGCCAGCCGGGTGATTACGCGATCCGTGCCGGCGACGTGCGATCGGGCACGTTCACGATCGGCGGCGACGTCTACCTGCCCGCCGTCGGCAATTCGATCAGCTATTTCACCGCCCAGCGCTGCGGCGCATCGTGTCACCTCGACGATGGCGTGCGGAAGGACAACGAAAAGCGGCTCGACGTGACCGGCGGCTGGCACGATGCATGCGACGTGCGGCGCTGGGTGGACGCGACCATTTACGGCATGATCGGTCTGTCGCGCGTGATCGATGCGCTTGGCCCGGAGCGCGTTGATGCGCAGCGCATCATCGATGAGATGCGGTGGGGCAACCGCTACTTTCTCAAGATGCAGGATCCTGCCGGCTTCGTCATGTACTACTGCGGGGGTGACGACGGGAATCACTTCACGGACAACAAGATCGGCACCGCCGACGACCGCCGCATCCAGGTCGACCCGGCGGAGATGACCGCGCAATTCAACTTCATCGCCGCTCAGGCGGCAATGGTGCGAGCTGCGCGCGATGCCGATCCGGACTACGCCAGAACCTGCGAAAACGCGGCGAAAAAAGCCTTGTCCTGGTGTCTGGCGAAGCGCACGCCGCGGAAGGCCGCGACGCTGGGCGCGGCCGTGCTTGCATGCGTGCAACTGCATCGCGCGCCCGGCGGCGAGCGCTTTCGCGAGCTGGCGGCGAACTATTTACGAGCGCTGCTGGCGCTCCAGGTCAAAGGGGAAGGGTTCTTCCTCGCGCGGGCCGATCGCCCCGACCCATCGCGTGAGATCATGGACGGCAATCTGCCGCTGCTGGCACTGTGCGACGCGATCGATCAATTCCGCGATCATCCTGACGCCGCTGCGTGGCGGGCAGCATTGCAATCGCACGTCGATCACCTCGTCGCGCTGTCGAAACTGTCGGCTTTCGGCACGATCCCCTTCGGCCTGTATTCCGGCGATGATCCCGGGGGCGCGCGGCGATTCGGGGACTACTTTTACCGCTGGTTCATGAAGCCGGCGGGCGAGTACCGCGACGACGACTGGTGGGTCGGCATTAACGCGCACCTCGCGTCGCACGGCGTGGGGTTATTGAAGGCGGGGAAGCTGCTCGATCGACCGGAGCTTGCATTGCTTGCGCAGCGGCAGCTCGACTGGATCCTCGGCGTCAATCCCTTCAACGCCAGCACGGTCACCGGCGCCGGCAGCAACCAGCCGAAGCTGTACAAGACCGGCGCCTTCACCCCGCCCACGCCGCTGATCCCCGGCGGCGTGATGAACGGGTTGGGTGGGACCGCGTCAGACGAGGTCTGCATCAATCCGGGCAGTTGGAACACGTGCGAATACTGGACGCCGATGGTCGCGTACACGATGTGGCTGATGGCGGAGCTGAGCGCGTGAGTCTGCGCAACCTGTAACGACTTTAACGACCACCGGCGCAATTCTTCCCTCCCGCGCGCGAATCTGCGCATGGATCCGTCCGTTTAGTCTTGCCGCGACCGTATCACGTCCCATAACTTGACGTCCGCGCCGGGGATCGTAAGAGCCGCACACGCATGGGCATTTGCTTGCATGCTGATGCGTCGGGCGAGCGGCGTGGTGCGTAACGATTTGGCAAAGTGGGTAGCCATATGCAGGGGTCGGAGGCGCCGTGGGCGGGGACATTTCGCTGCCGGGCGATTGAACGTGGGGCATACTCCCATTGTCCAGGCCATGTCCGTGCGACGGTTGCCGGCGAATGTTCCACCGGCCGGGTGGCTCGTCCGATGCGCAGGGCCGCAACGCTTACTGCCAGTTCATTCAATCCGAATCCGCCTCGACGCGGTCCTTTGTTGACGCGCGTCGCAGGCTTGCCGTGCCGGCTGACCCGCGCGAGCAGCCCCAGGAGGGGTGAGAGATGAGTACAGGATATTCGGGCGATTTCGAGTCGCTGGACGAATTGTTCGACGGCGACGCGCCTCCTGCTCAGCGCTCGGCGACCACCGTTACGGGGATGGGGGGAACGCGCGGCATCGAGCCGCTCACCGCCGC
>JBBSLV010000379.1:0-4271 GCA_038233535.1 Tepidisphaerales bacterium
AGGTGATTTCGATTGGCATATTCGTTTAAGGCAGAAGGATGAAGGCAGAAGGCAGAATCGGGCGGGCACATGCCAGCCTCTTATTCTGCCTTCTGCCTTTTGCCTTCGGCCTTCTCCTTAACGGTAGCAGACGCCCTTCACCGCTTCGACGATTCGATCAACGCTCGGCATCATCGCTTCTTCCAGAAAATGGTTGAACGGCACGGGAATTTCGTCGCTGTGGACGTACTCGATCGGGGCGTCGAGATAATCGAAGCACGGCTTCTGGATCTTGTATAGGATCCCGGAGCCCATGCCGCAGTAGCCCCAGTCCTCGTCAACGATCACGCAACGGTTGGTCTTCTTGATTGACTTGAGGATCGCCGGCACGTCCAGCGGGCGCAGCGTGCGGATGTCGATCAGCTCCGCGTCAATGCCGTGGTCCTTCTCCAGCGCCGCAACCGCGTCGCGCACGACGCGCTGGAGCGGCCGGCCGTAGCTGATGATGGTGAGATCCTTGCCCTCGCGCTCGACGTTGGCGACGCCGATGGGAACGGTGAAGTCGGCGTCATCGGAGACCTCGCCCTTCTCGCCGAGCATCTTCTCGTTTTCCAGAAAAATGACGGGGTCATCGCAGCGGATGCTCGCCTTGAGCAGCCCTTTCGCGTCAGCCGGCGTGCTTGGGGCGACGACGATTAACCCGGGGATGCGGGCATAGACCGATTCCATGCGGTGGCTGTGGGTCGCGCCCAGTTGATGGGCGATGCCGTTTCCGCCGCGGAAGACGATCGGGCACTTGAACTGCCCCCCGGACATGTAGCGGATGTTGGCCGCGTTGTTCGCGATCTGATCGATGCAGACCCAGGTGAACGACCAGCTCATGAACTCGATGATCGGTCGCAATCCGACGGTCGCGGCGCCGACGCCAAGCCCGGAGAACGCGGACTCGCTGATGGGGGTGTCGATGATGCGCCTGGGGCCGAATTTTTCGAGCATCCCCTCGGAGACTTTGTAAGCGCCGTTGTACTCGGCGACTTCCTCGCCCATGAGGAAGACGTTTTCGTCGCGCTCCATCTCCTCGGTCATGGCGGCGCGGAGGGCTTCACGTAAAGTCAATACGGGCATGGTGATTCTCACTGACCGCTTCACACCGCTTATCGAGTCAATCGGGAAGCGCTATTTTTTCGGCTCGAGCACTTCAATGGAACTGATCTGGTGCAGGGGAAAGAAGTAAAACCCCGATTTGGGCGGATAGACAACGAACGTCGTGCGCCCAGCCGCAACCGAAGACGGGTCTGTAACCTCGTAGCGTTCCCCACTGCTCATCACGATGACAAACGGATGGAATGGGTCCGCCAAGCGGACGCGCCGAAGTTCGTCATAGAAATCGATGTCGTCGCTCTCGGCCATTGCTATCGCCCTCCGTCGAACGGGTAACTTTCCGCCAGCGCGTCGTTAAAGCGATCTTCCAACGGCGGGTGCGGGTCGGCGTCGGCCTGCTTCAGCGCCTCGGTGACGGTGGCGGCGACCTCTTCCTGGATGGCGTCGGCCTGCTCGTCGCTGAGCAGCCCCTGCTCGCGCAGCCGGCTCTGGTAGATGGTGATCGGGTCGCGCTGCCGCGCCTGCTCCATCTGGTCCTTCGTGCGGTATTTCATCGGGTCGGACATCGAGTGGCCGCGGATGCGCCAGGTGTTGGCGACGATGTAGCTCGGCCCATCGCCGGCGCGGGCGCGGTCGACGGCCTTGCCGAATTCCTTGATGACGGTGTCAACGTCGTTCCCATCAACGTGAAAGTGCGGCATGTCGTAGCCGCACCCGCGTTCCGCCAGGTCTTTTTCCGCGCTGGAGCGCTCTACCTGAGTACCCATCGCCACGCCGTTGTTTTCCACGACCCAGACGACCGGCGCCTTCATGAGGCTGGCCATGTTGAGCGCTTCGTTATGCGTGCCCTGGTTGATCGCGCCGTCGCCGAAGAGGCAGAACGTGACGCCACCGGTGTTCTTGTACTTCTGTGCGAAGGCGAGCCCCAACCCGAGTGGGATGTGCCCGCCGACGATGCCGTGCCCACCCATGTTGCCGGCTTCGGCGTCGAAAAAGTGCATCGACCCGCCCTTGCCCTTGGAGCATCCGGTGACCTTGCCGAACAGCTCGGCAAACGCCGTCCGCGGGTCCATCCCCATTGCCAGGCTGTGGCCGTGACAACGGTATCCGTTGATCAGGTAGTCTTTACCTTTTTGAAAGATCGCCTGGATGCCGACAGCGATGGCTTCCTGTCCGCTATAGAGGTGACAGAACCCGCCGATCTTCTGACCCGGGCGGGTGTATTCCTGATAGGTCCGCTCTTCGAATCGGCGGATGAGCATCATCATCCGCAGCCGCTCGCGTTCAATCGTTCCATCCGACTTGCCCGCTTGCTTGGGGCTGGTCATCGGCCGCTTCTCTACCTCGTTGGCCACTGTCATGTAACGCTCCGCAAAATACCGGGTTGTCGCCCTGCCACAGGCCGGTGACGGGGGTGGTGTCATCCAGCCAGGCGCGGAACGAGTTTAGTGATCCTCCGCCCGCCTTCAAGGCCACCGCGAGTACGCATCCAGCCCGTCGCGCAAACCGGCCCCGGCTTTTGCTCGCGCGACGGAGAACTATAGGCCGAGAAAGCAGTCTTCCGCTGCGCCGCGTTTCTCCCTATCACTCGCGCAACGCCCGCGCTATGATTGCGCCCCGTCACCAGCAACCGGGAGAGATCGCAATGTCCGTCACGACCGCCACTGAGCCGCCTCCCTTCGGGCAGATCGCGCGACAGATGAACAAGATCATGGAGCAGGCGCAGAAGGGCTACTACAACTTCTGCCCCTCCGAAACCTGGACCCCCAACGTCAACCTCTACGAAACCGACGCCGCCTACCACGTGTGCGTCGACCTGTCCGGGGTCGACAAGGAAAAGATCGACGTCGTCGTGCACGACGGGCGGATGACGCTCCGCGGGACGCGGGCGGTTCCCAGTTGCGAGCAGATTGAAGGCGACGACCAACACCCCCGCCGCGTGCGCGTGCACGTCATGGAGATCGACCACGGCGCGTTCTGCCGCGAAGTCGAGCTGCCCCTCGACGTCATACAGGCCGACATCGTCGCCAAGTACGACAACGGAGTGTTGTGGATTCATCTTCCCAAGAAGTAGGCAGCGGGCAGTAGGCAGCAGGCAGAAGAAAGGCGGTGCTCTTACTGCCTACTGCCCGCTGCCTGCTGCCTACTGATTCAGCCATGGCCGAATCTCACGTCATTGAACGATTGCCGACCTCGACCATCATCCGCACCGGCACCAACGGGCAGCGGCTGACGATTCCCAACCAACTGCCCATCCTCCCCATCCGGAACATCGTCGTCTTCCCGGGCACCGTCATGCCCCTGAACGTCGGGCGGCAAAAAAGCAAGAACCTCCTTGACGAGGTCATGCCCGGAGAGAAGGTGATCGGCGTCGTCACGCAGCGCAACAGCGACGTCGAAGACCCGCAGCACGGCGACCTGCACGGCGTCGGGGTGGCCGCGATGATCCTGAAGCTGTTCAAGCTCCCCGACGGAAACCAATCAATCATCGTGCACGGGCTGACGCGCTTCCGGCTCATGGAGCTGGATCAGACGGACCCGTTCGCGCTGGGGCCGATCGAGGTGCTCGAGGATCACGTCGTCGAAGGGCCGGGGCTTGATGCGCTCGTCGCGTCCGTGCGCCAGCAGGCGAACCGGGTGATCGAGCTGTCGCCCAACACGCCCGACGAAGCGGCGCAGGTGCTCAACAGCATCACCAACCCGTCGGCACTGGCCGACTTCCTGGCGGCGAACCTCCAGGCGGACACCGCCGACAAGCAGCTCATGCTCGAGGAGCTCGACGTCGAGAAGCGCTTGCGCATGATCGCGGCGCGCCTGGCCACACAACTCGACGTGCTCGAGCTGCAATCGAAGATTCAGACGCAGGTCAAGGAGAACATTGACCGCTCGCAGCGCCGCTACTACCTCCAGGAACAATTGAAGGCCATCCGCAAGGAGCTGGGCGACGGCGAAGCGGGGGGCGGGGGCGGCGAGGTCGAGCAGCTCCGCACGAAGCTCGACGCCGCCAAGCTGCCCGAGAACGTCATGAAAGAGGCGACGCGAGAACTCTCACGCCTCGAATCGGTCCCCAGCGCCTCGCCTGAGTACGGCGTGATCCGCACGTACCTCCAGATCCTCAGCGAGTTGCCCTGGGCGCTGACGACCGAGGACAAGATCGAGCTCGCCGATGCTCGGGGCGTGCTCGACCGCGA
>JBBSLV010000380.1:0-4270 GCA_038233535.1 Tepidisphaerales bacterium
AGATCATCGAGGAGGAGGTCAACACGGTCGAGGGGATCGAGGAGCTGCGATCGATCTCCGGCGCCGGCAACTCGATCGTCATTGCCACGTTCAACCTCTCCCGTGACATCGACATCGCCGCCCAGGACGTGCGCGACCGCGTCTCGACCGTGCTCCGGCGGCTGCCGGACGAGGCCGAACCCCCGGTCGTCTCGAAGTTCGACAACGACAGCGCACCCGTGCTGACGCTCTCGCTGTCGGGCGAGCGCACGCAGCGCGAGCTGACGGAGCTGGCGGACAAGATCGTCAAAACGCAGCTCGAGCGGTCGGCGGGCGTCGGAGAGATCGACATCGACGGCGACACCGAGCGCACGATCAACATCTGGGTCGACGCCGAGCGGCTTGCCGCCTACCAGATCCCCATCACCGCCGTGCGCGACGCGATCGTGCGGCAGAACACGGAGATTCCCGGCGGAAACGTGACGGGCGCGCTGCGCGAGCAGACGCTGCGCACGCTCGGGCGGCTGACGGACGCGGAGGCGTTCAACGACATCGTGATCGCCACGGTCAACGGCGCGCCCATCCGCGTCAGAGACGTCGGCCGGGCCGAGGACGGCGTCCGCGAGGAGCGGTCGGTGGCGCGGCTCAACGGCAAGCCCACCGTCGCCCTCGAAGTCCGCCGACAATCCGGCGCCAACACCGTCGAGGTCATCGAGGCCGTCAAGGAAAACCTCCAGCGCGTCCGCGATCAGCTTCCTCCGGGCGTGGAGATGCAGATCATCCGCGACCAGTCCACCTTCATCTACGCCGCCCTGCACGAGATCAACGTCCACCTGATCCTCGGATCGGTCCTTGCATCGCTCGTGGTGCTCGCGTTCATGCGGAGCTGGCGATCGACGATCATCGCAGCCATCGCGATCCCCACGTCCGTCATCTCGACGTTCGCGGTGATGTGGGCCCTCGACTTCACGCTCAACAGCGTGACGATGCTCGCGCTGGTGCTGATGGTGGGCATCGTGATCGACGACGCGATCGTCGTGCTGGAGAACATCTTCCGCTTCGTCGAAGAGAAGGGGATGACGCCGATGGAGGCGGCCAAGCACGGCACGGGCGAGATCGCGCTGGCCGTGCTGGCGACGACGCTCAGCCTCGTGGTCATCTTCATCCCCGTCTCGTTCATGAGCAGCATCTCCGGACGGTTCCTGTACCAGTTCGGCATCACGGCGGCGGCGGCGGTGCTGGTCAGCCTGCTCGTGTCGTTCACGCTGACGCCCATGCTGTCGGCGCGCATGCTGAAAATCGGAAAAGGCGGCCACGGCGGGGGTCACGACGGCGGGGGTCATGAGGGGGCGGGTTCGCGCGGGGGGTTCTACGGGTATATCGACCGCGGCTACACCTGGATGCTCAAGCTCGCCATGCGCTTCCGCTGGGGGGTCGCCGTCATCGCACTGGTTGTCATGGCTTCGTCCGTCCCGCTCTACACGATGGTCCAGCAGGACTACCTGCCCACCGACATCGACGAGGCCGAGTTCGACGTGCGCATCACCCTGCCTGAAGGCGCCAGTTTCACCACCGTCAACGAGGCGATGCAGGCGATCGAGGCGGATCTGCTGGAGATGCCGCAGGTCCGCACCATCCTCGCCAGCGCCGGCGGGGGGTTCCTCGGCGGCGTCAACCAAGGCGAAATCTACGTCCGCATCGCGCCGCACGACGAGCGCATCTTCTCGCTCGGCCGGCTCTGGCGCGAAACCCTCAACGGCGACCCGATGGCCGCCTTCCGCGGGAACTACTCCCAGCGCGACGTGATGCAGCAGATCCGCGCCGAAATGCGCAAGTACACCGACCTGCGCGTCTCCGTCCGCAACTTCCCGTCGTTCAACATCGGCGGGGGCAATTACGAGATCGACTTCGTCGTCCGCGGGCCGGAGCTGGAGCGACTGTTCGAGTATACGAACGAGCTGCGCACGCGCGCAGCAGATCGGAGGGTTCACCGACATGGACACGACGCTGAAGCTCGACAAGCCCGAGCTGCGCGTCAACATCGACCGCGAGCGGGCGGCGGACCTGGGCGTATCGACGCAGGACGTCGGGACGGCACTGCGGCTGATGGTCGGCGGCGACACCGAGATCAGCCGCTTCCGTGACCCGGCGACCAACGAGGACTACGACGTGCAACTGCGGCTCTCCGAGCAGGACCGCAACGAAGCAGGCGAAGTGCCGCAACTGTACCTCTCCGGCAGCGATGGGCAGCTCGTCGAGCTGCGAAACCTGGCGACGATCGAGGAGGCCAACGCCGCCACGCGCATCGACCGCATCGACCGCCAGCGCTCCGCCAACGTCCGCGGAGGCGTCGCGCCGGGCTATGCGCTGGCCGACCGGCTCCAAGCCCTGCAGCAGGCCGCCGACGACATGAACATGCCCTCCGCCTACACCACCAAGATCAGCGGCCGAGGCCGCGAACTGGAGCGCACATTCAACGAGTTCATCTGGGCATTTCTGCTCTCGATCATCTTCATGTACATGATCCTGGCCGCGAATTACGAGAGTCTCATTCACCCGGTGACGATCCTCCTGTCCCTCCCGCTCTCCATCCCGTTCGCGCTGCTCTCCCTGTGGCTCACCGGCGGTTCGCTTAACCTGTACTCGGCCCTGGGCATCCTCGTGCTCTTCGGCGTCGTGAAGAAAAACTCGATCCTTCAGATCGACCACATGAACAACCTGCGCGCCCGCGGGATGGACAAGTATGACGCGATCATCGAAGGCAACCGCGACCGGTTGCGCCCGATCCTCATGACCACGCTCGCCCTCGTCGGCGGGATGCTCCCCCTCGCGTTAGGCACCGGCCCCGGCGCCGAAGAGCGCCGCGCCGTCGCCATCGTCGTCATCGGCGGGCAGTCGCTGTCCCTCCTGCTCACGCTCCTCGTCACGCCCGTGGCGTACTCGTTCCTCGACAAGCTGGACTTCCGCAAAAAGCCAAAGCCTCAGCCGGCGACGATCTCGCATGCCAAGGTTCACGAAGCGCGGGAGCCGGTGGAGGTGGGGTAACTGACGACGTTTGAGGCTTTCACGTGAACGATGGACTTTCGGTTGCAGGTACGACAAGGCGCGAAGCAGGTGCGGGACGAGCAATCTGAGCCAGTTGATTTCGTTGGAGCCCGCAACCAATAGAACGACGCGCTGGGGGCACTGCTCAGGCGTACACCAGTTTTGCGCGCGCGTCCTGCTCACCGCCGGAAACGGCGATCGGCAGCATGACCCAGAAGGTGGATCCCGCGCCGGGGAGGCTGTTCACGCCGATGGCGCCGCCCAGCAGTGTTGTGAGTTCCTTGGAAATGGCCAACCCCAACCCGGTGCCGCTGTGCTGGCGCGTCACGCTGGCGTCGAGCTGGCGGAACTTCTCGAAGATGACGTTCTGCTTGTCCGCCGGAATGCCCGGGCCGCGGTCGGTGACGGCGATCCGCACCCCGTCGTCCACGCGCTCGGCGGCGAGGTCGATTCTGCCGCCGGCGGGGGAAAACTTGATCGCGTTGCTCAGGAAGTTGTAGAGCACCTGCTGCAATTTGCTCGGGTCGGTCTCGATGATCGGGACATCGGTGCTGATCGTGGGGATGATCGAGAGATCCTTCGTCTCGCTCAGCGGCTTGAGCACGCTGATCAGCCCCTCGAACAGATCGCTCAACGAGATCGCGGCGGGGCGGACGTCCATCCGGCCGGCCTCGATCTTCGCCAGGTCAAGCAGGTCGTTGATCAGCTCGAGCAGGTGGCGGCCGCTGTGGACAATGTTCTGGATGTAACGCGTGCTTTTCGCGTCGGCGTTCACGGCCGTTGCATCCTTCAGCAGGTCGGCGAAGCCGAGGATCGAGTTCAGCGGCGTGCGCAGCTCATGGCTGACGTTGGCGAGAAACTCGTTCTTCAACCGGTTCGACTCATACAGCGCCACGTTGCTCTCGGCGAGCTGCCCGAGCTTCAAGTCCAAACTCTTGTTCACGGCGCGGAGCTGATCGGCGCTGTTTTTCAGGTTGCTCAGCATCGTGTTGAACGTCTCGGAGAGCTGCTGGAATTCGTCGCCCGTGCTGATGTCCGAGCGGATGTTCAGGTCGCCTTCGGACACCTTCTCGGCCGTCTCCTGGAGCACGCGCACGGGCTGGAGGATCAGCCGGGTCGTGATGAGATAGAACACGATGATTGCCAGCGTGCCGGCGAGCAGCCCCGCCGTCAGCATGAACACCCGGTTGAGCAGGAGCTGGTTGGTCTCGATCTGCGAGGGCATGTCGACGGCGACGATGCCGAC
>JBBSLV010000381.1:0-4263 GCA_038233535.1 Tepidisphaerales bacterium
CGAGGATGATTGGCACCCGACCCGCCGCGCGGCCCGCGCGATCCGCGTGGCCCCCTGCTCGTTGGCTCCTTATGCTGACGCCAATAGGGGCCGCCCCCCGCGCTATGATTTGCGGCGGTGGCGGACTATTATTGGTTATTCAGCGGAGGCGCTTCGTGCGGACCGCGATCCTAGCAGTATTGGTTCTCATCGGATGCGACGAGGGCGTCGCCCCTCGGGCCGCGGTGGTTCCGCCGGCCGCGACGCAGCCTCTTCGAACGACTCCGGCGACAGCCCCCACTACGCACCCGGCGGCAAGGGGCTGGGGGCCGGAGCTCCACGTCGCCGAGACGAACCTCTGGCCGCTTCCCGAGCCGGTCGAGTTCTCGCTGCGAGGCATCTGGCGCTACGACCCGGCCGCGGACCGCTGGGCGCGCGTGCTGAAAGTAGTCATGCCGCAGACTGTCACCATCAACCCAGTCCCGACAGCGCCGGGTCCCGGTGCGGAAGCGCGACGCATTCTGGAGATGCCAGAGCAGATCGGCTTGTACTGGGTCTCGTGGACCGAGAACGGTCGGGAGAACGGCTCGCTCGTGTTCAATGGCCCGGTCATGTGCAACGACGTGATGATCGGCGATCCACCGGCGGGCAAGATCGCCACCTGCGTCCCGTTCGAAAAGTCGGCTCGGGCGCAGTTCGTTCCGGATCCCAAGTTGCACTGCAAATGAATGCCGGCGGCGACCCGGCCGCTGAATAACCCGCCGCTGGAGCGGACCGCGGCGGCGGTATACCTTGTTTGCAGTCGAGCGTCGCGCGTGCGCCGCCGCGGCCGCTCAACGGCCTTACGTTATCCCGCCTATGCAACTTGTGCGGCGCGAAAAGCAGAGGCGCGGTAGCCTGGCCCCTGGGGCGGGCGATGTCGGTGGCATGTGACGTTCGTGGTGAGGTGACCGGCCCGCGCGTACAATCCGCGCCATGATCGATCCGACCATCCGTCTCAAGAAGCTCATCCGCGACATCCCCGACTTCCCCAAGCCCGGGATTGTGTTCCGCGACATCACCCCGCTGCTGTCGGACCCGTCGGGATTGGCGCTGTCGGTCGAGCTGCTGGCCAATCCGTTTCGCGGGAAGAACGTCGATCTCGTCGTCGGCGCTGAAAGCCGCGGGTTCATCTTCGGGACGGCCGTGGCGTGCTGTTTGAGCGCGGGGTTCGTGCTCGTGCGCAAGCCGGGGAAGCTGCCGCACAGGATCGTCAGCCGCACGTACGCTCTCGAGTATGGCCAGGACACGCTGGAGATGCACGCCGATGCGATCGTCGCCGGGCAGCGCGTGCTTGTCGTCGATGACGTTCTGGCGACGGGCGGGACGATGAAGGCGTCATGCGAGCTGGTCGAGGAATTGGGGGGGAAGATCGTCGGCGTTGCGGTGCTGACGGAGCTTGTCGCATTGGCCGGACGCACCAAGGTCGGTCCATACGACGTGCACTCGGTGTTGCAATACCAGTGAAGCGTTGACGCCGACCCTTTCGCACTGCACGATTGAGTGCTTATGTCCTTCGACGCCGATCAGGTCATCGAGACCTTCCAGACCGCCGCTGAGGAGAACAAGCTCAGTTCCCTGCGCGCCGAGCAGATCGTCAACCTCCCCGATGAAGGCGAGGCCTGGATGACCGGCGACATCCACGACAACCGCGCGAACTTCGCGAAGCTCACGCGCCTCGCGGACCTTGCCAACAACCCCCAGCGCCACCTCATCCTCCACGAGCTCATTCACGGCGACTACTTCGACCAGAACCACGCCGAGGGAAGCTGGCTGACGCTCGCCAAGGCCGCGGAGATGAAATGCGACTTCCCGCAGCAGGTTCACTTCCTGCTCGCCAACCACGACCTGGCGCAGATTCACGGGGAAGGGATCATGAAGGCCGGCTTCAGCGTCTGCGAAGCGTTCACCGCCGGGGTGAAGCGCGACTTCGGCATCGATCACCTGAGCGTGACCGTCGCCATCACCGAATTTCTCCTCTCGCTCCCCCTGGCCGTGCGAACGAAGAACGATTTGTTCTTCTGTCACAGCCTTCCGACGGACGATCAGATCAACGCGTTCGACTTCACGGTTTTCGACCGTCCGCTGACCGGCGCCGACTACCGGCGCCGCACCGGCCCGGTCTATCAGCTCATCTGGGGCCGCCACGTCTCGCCCGCGGGCGTGGCGATCTTCGCCGAGAAGGTGAACGCGCGCCTGATCGTGACCGGCCACCAGCCGCAGGACGCGGGATGGCTGGTCAACAGCGATCAGCACCTGATCATCGCATCGGACCACAGCCAGGGCGTGTTCCTGCCGCTGAGCCTTTCCGAGCGTTACGACATGGACGAGTTGGTGAGCAGGCTGAAGAAGTTCGTGTCGGTCGACCTCGACGCGATGCAGGAAGTGACGGAAGACGACGGGGGGTAGGGAAAGCACGAAATCCGAAGCACGAAAATTCGTGCTTACTCAGCCGCCTACTTCGTCACCCAGCACGCCGCGACGTGACCCGGCTCGCCCTGCTTCTGCTCAAGCGGGGGGCATTCGTTCCTGCACACGCTCAGCACGCGGAACCGCTCGCCGGCGCTGGTGATCTCCACCGTGTCGCCGGCGCCGGCCTCCAGTGCCGCCTTGCGCGCCAATGGGCAGCGCGGGTGGAACGGGCAGCCCGTCGGGGGGTTGCTTGGCGAGGGGACTTCGCCTTTAAGAACGATCCGCTTGCGCGTCGGCCGCGGGTTCACCTCCGGCACCGCCGAGAGCAGCGCCATCGTGTACGGGTGTTTCGGATTCTCGTACAACTCGCGCCCGCTCGCCTTTTCCACGATCCGCCCGAGGTACATCACCGCGACGTCGTCGGAAAAATGCTCGACGACGGCGAGGTTGTGCGCGATGAACAGGTAGGCGATGTTCCGCTCGCGCTGGAGGTCGTCAAGCAGGTTGAGTATCTGCGACTGGATCGACACGTCCAGCGCGCTGACCGGCTCGTCGCATACGATGAAGTCCGGCGAGAGCGACAGCGCCCGCGCGATCCCGATGCGCTGACGTTGCCCGCCGGAGAATTCGTGCGGGTAGCGCAGCGCGTACGATGGATCGAGTCCAACGCGCTGGAGCAACCCGGCGACCATGTCGCGCTTGTCCTTGCCCCGGGCGATGCCGTGAACCTCGATCGGCTCGCCGATGATGTTGCCGATGGTCATGCGCGGGTTGAGGCTGCTGACCGGATCCTGGAAGACGATCTGCATGTGCCGCCGGAGCTTGCGCAGCGCTTCGCCGTTGTGCTCGAAGAAGTCCTGGCCGCGGTATCGCACGGAGCCGCTGGTGGCGGGAATGAGCCGGAGGAGCGTCCGCCCGACCGTTGTCTTGCCGCAGCCGGATTCGCCGACGAGGCCCAGCGTCTTGCCCGGCGCAATGTCAAAGCTCACCCCGTCGACGGCCTTCACGTGCCCGACGGTGCGCGCGAGCAGCCCCTTGCGGATGGGGAAGTGCGTGCGCAGATCGCGCACCTCGACGAGCGGCTGACCCGGCGGGAGCGGGTCGCGCCGGTCGATGGAATCAGGCGAACGGGGCCGGGCATAGGCTACGGTTTGATGTTCACTCACGTCGCCGGCTCCTGGTTCACGATAGTCTGGGGGTCCCCGTCGACGACGGGCACGGGCACGACTTGGCGCTTGTCCGCGAGGTTGGGGATCAGCACCGGCGCGCTATTGTACGTTTCGATCTGGTGGCACGCCGCCCCGTGCATCGGCGCGACTTCGCGCAGCTGCGGCTCTTCCGCGTGACACCGGCGCAGCGCACGGAAGCGCTCGCCGGCGCCGATGATTTCAATCGTGTCCTCGACGCTCGCTTTCGCCGCCAGCTCACGCGTGCGCGGGCAGCGCGTGTGGAACTTACAGCCCGGCGGGAATTTCGCGGGGTTGGGCACGGTGCCGGGGATCGTCTCCAGCCGCTCGCTGTGCGCCCCCAGCTTGGGCACGGCGCGGAAAAGCCCTTGCGTGTACGGGTGCCGCGGATGATCGAACAGTTCCTCGACCCGCGCAACCTCCACGATCCGGCTCGCGTACATGACGGCCACGACGTCGGCGTTCTCCGCGACGACGCCCAAATCGTGCGTGATCAGCATGATGGCCATGCCCTGCTCGCGCTGGAGCTTGCGAAGCAGCTCGAGGATCTGGGCCTGAATGGTGACGTCCAGCGCCGTCGTCGGCTCGTCGGCGATGAGCAGCTTGGGCTTGCACGAGAGGGCCATGGCGATCATCACGCGCTGCC
>JBBSLV010000382.1:0-4259 GCA_038233535.1 Tepidisphaerales bacterium
CGACGACGGCGCCATCGGCCGACCCGTCGCGTTCACCGCCTTCATGATGGGCCGCGGCCACGAACACTGGCACCCCTCGCCAGAGTTCTACTACGAGGTTGGCGGCGGACCGATGTTCGACATGGGACCGTATTATCTGACCGGGCTGCTGAACCTGTTCGGGCCGGTGAAGCGCGTCATGGGGATGGGTTCGATCGCGCTGCCAGAGCGGACGATCACCAGCGAGCCAAAGCGCGGGCAGACGATCACGGTCCAGACGCCGGACCACGTCGTGGGGACGATGGAATTTGAGAACGGCGCCGTCGGCACGATCATCCAGAGCTTCGCGATGCCCAACGCGCCCGATCAGGAGAAGCAGCCCATCCGCGTGTACGGGACGACGGGCACGATGCGCGTCCCCGATCCGAATCAGTTCGACGGCCCCGTCCACGTTCGCGGGCGCGACGACGCGGAGTGGCGGGAGATCCCGCACCAGTTCCCCACGGGCTATGCCCGATCAATCGGCGCCGCCGACATGGCGTATGCGATCCGCTCCGGCCGCCCGTTCCGCGCCAGCGGCGAGCAGGCGCTGGCCGTGCTCGATCTAATGGCGGGCTTCCTCGAATCGTCCGAGCGCGGCCAGGCCGTCACGCCCACCCTCGGCTACGAGCGGCCCGCGCCGCTGCGGGCGGACTTGCCGTTCGGCACGCTTGACGCTTAATCGCACGCACGATTTTTCCCCTATCCGAACCGGCCGGTCCAGGGATACCGTTCTAACCTTCAATTCGATGGCCCCGCGGCGTTGCCGGAACGAACCGACGCGCGTTCGGGTGGCGTTCTGAGTGAAGAGACATGAGCACGACCGTCGAACAGGGTTCGGGCTCGAGTTTGCGACCATGCGCCGTTCCGCGCGCCGGCGTGGGCGTGACCTTGCCATGGAAAACGCCCCGGGGCGCGGGAGCCGGGGTTCTCTCGCCTTCGCACGAGCCGTCGCCCGATGAAAACGAGCCTAATCCCGTGCCGCGCCGCAAGCCCGGCCAGTCGCCGCGGACGGTGAAGTGCCACGTCCTGCTCATCGAAGACGATCCAACCAGCGCCAATGCCTTGCGGGTCATTCTGACGATGCGCGGCTGCGAGGTCGACGTGGCCCGCTCGCTCGAGCAGGGGCTGGACCTGCTCGGCGTCAACCCCACGGCGATCGTCGTCGACCTGATGCTCCCCGACGGGGACGGGATCGAAATCCTCACGCGCGTCCGCGAAGCCAACATGCCCATTAAAATCGTGGTGACCACAGCCGTGGGCGACCCGGCCCGATTGGCCGCGGTGTACCGGTTAAAGCCCGAGTGCGTCCTGCGCAAGCCCATCGACGTGGGCGAACTCCTGCGCGCGATCGGCGTGGCGTGAGCCGGTGGAGCGCGCAGCGTCGCTCGCCGGTGCCTGCTCTTCAAATGAAAGCGGGAGAAGTGCGGCTGACAGGAATTGAACCTGCACGATCTTGCGATCACAAGGACCTGAACCTTGCGCGTCTGCCAGTTCCGCCACAGCCGCAGCGGGAAGAATCATATTAGGTACGACGAAAATCGTGTCAAGGATCGCTTCCTCCGCTGTCCGCCGGCGGGAAGCCCACGCAACAATCGGAAATTTTTTCTTGACATCGACATTTTGCTTTTTATTGTAATGCACGCAGGCGGGATGTAGCGGGCAATCGAAGCTGATATTTATCCGGACTCACTTCGCCTCCGCGCCATCTCGGGCGCCTGGTTTCACCACATCGAGGTTATTGCGGATGGAGGAACGTTCCATGAATGGTTACATGCACGCGTTTCGTCTGCTCTGCTGTGCCACGCTGATTTTAGGGGCGGTCGCCTTGCCCCCATCGCCGGCCCGAGGCCAGGACCGGGAGCACGAGCGCGATGGGGAGCGCGACGGGGAGCGAGATCGGGCGAATGTGCTCGACACGCCGAATCCGGCCGGGGTGCTCCGCACGATCTCGCTGGACGGCAACAAAGTTGATATGACGAACCCATTCTTCCAGAGCCTGGGAACGAATGGCCGCTCGTGCGTGTCCTGCCACGTCGCAAGCACGGGTTGGACGATCTCGCCGGACGAGGTCCAGGAGCGGTTCAAGAAGACGAAGGGGCTGGATCCGATCTTTCGGACCGTCGACGGCTCGAACTCACCGCGGGCCGACGTCTCGACCGTCGCGGCGCGCCGGTCGGCGTACAGCATGCTGCTGAACCGGGCGGTGATCCGCGTCGGGATGCCGATCCCGGCCGACGCGGAGTTCGACCTGGTCGCGGTCGATGATCCGTACAACTTCGCCAGTGCCGCGGAGCTGTCGCTGTTCCGGCGCCCGCTCCCAACGACAAACCTGCGTTTCCTCACCGGCGTGATGTGGGACGGGCGCGAGTCGTTCGGGCCGATGGGCACGACGCCCATCCTGGATGACCCCACGCCCGTGGAGAACGCCGAGGCGCTGATCAGCAATCTGCTGCACCAGGCCGACTCCGCGACAATCTCGCACGCCGAGGGGGCGCCGCTGACCGATGAGCAGCGCGAGGCGATCGTGCTCTTCGAGTTGAACCTGGTCACCGCCCAGCACAGCGACCGCTCCGCCGGCCTCCTCAGCGCCCGCGGCGCACTGGGCGGGCCGGAGCACCTGGCAGCGCAGCCGTTCTACGTGACGATCAACGACGTGCTGGGCGCCGACGTCCAGACGGGGCAGTTCAACCCGTTTTCCATGACCCTCTTCGATCGGTGGGGGAGCTCGAAAAATCCGAAGCAGGCGGCCATCGCACGCGGGGCGGCGCTGTTCGGTGAGACCCGGATCGATCTCGAAGGCGTGGGGGGGTTGAACGACGACCTCGGGATTCCCGTGATCTCCGCCTCCTGCACGAGCTGTCACGACTCGCCGAACGTCGGCAACCACTCGGTTGCTCTGCCGATCGACATCGGCCTGACCGACGCCGATCGGCGCACGCCGGACATGCCGCTCTATACCCTGCGGCACCGCGCCACCGGCGCGACCCGGCAGACGACCGACCCCGGGCGCGCGCTGCTGACCGGGCGGTGGAAGGACATCGGCAAGTTCAAAGGCCCGGTGCTCCGCGGGCTGGCGTCGCGCGCGCCATACTTCCACGACGGCTCCGCCGCCGATCTCGACGAGGTGCTCGATTTCTACGAAACCCGGTTCGGCGTCGGTTTCACCAAGCAGGAGAAGGCCGACCTGATTGCGTTCCTTAACGCCCTGTGAGGGGGACGCGCTCCCGAGTCCTCACGAGGCTGCGCCACCACACCCACGCGGGATGATATGCAATCGGAACCGCGAATTGACAACAATCTTCACATCGGAAGAGGATCAAACTGATTCTGATCTTATGCGTGTGCAATCATGAAGATTCGTGTCGATTCGGTGCGTCAGTGATACCGGCTGGTCCAGTGAACTGAAGGAAGTTCACCGTGGAATGACCCGTTTGCCATAGCCCCATGGGCGTTCGTCGCGGTGACGCGGCGGGCGAAGCCCCGCGCGGGCGAAGACATGAGCCGCAGACGTTCAGTTCTCTACTCTGCTAAATTCGTGGGCAACCTTTTTCACCGAATCAGCCGCCGAAACGGTCGCCCACCCTCCTTTTGCCGGCTGCTGGCTCCTGGCTTCTCTCTTGCCCTCTTCCCCCGCCTATAATGCGTCATTCCATGAACCGGAGGCGCGCGCAGAGCACTGCGAAGTGGGTTCTCGTCACGGCGGTTGTGACCGTGTGCGTGGTGGGCGGGGGGTATGCCGCGCTGCAATTTGCCCGTCCGGTCGTGACCGTCAGCGAGGCCGTTGAAGCACCGGTCGTGCAGGCGTTTTACTCGACCGGGACGGTCCAGCCCGAGCGCGAGTACCCGATCAAGAGCAACGCCGCCGGCATCATCACCGCCGTTCGCGTCGATAAAGGCGACCGGGTGACCAAGGGCGATCCGCTGGCCGTGGTGTCCGACCCCGAGCTGAGGTATGCCGCCGACAAGGCGCGGGCCGAGCTGCTCGAGCGGCAGCAGCGCGCCGACGCGAAGGGTTCGCCCGTGCTGCGGGAGTACGAGGCCCGCATTTCCGTCTCCCAGGACATCCTCGAGATCGCCCAGCGCGAGGAGAAGCGCGTCTCGGAGCTGGTCACGCGCAACGCCGCGTCGCAGGCTGACTTGGACAACGCGCTTGACCGGCTGAAGGTCGCGTGGGGCGAGCTTGAATCGTGGAAGGCCCAGGGGGCGGCCAAGCTGCTTGAGCTGGAGCGCGAGCTGCG
>JBBSLV010000383.1:0-4258 GCA_038233535.1 Tepidisphaerales bacterium
GAGCCGTTCGTCGCGTACCTGGAGCGCTACACCGAAGAGGGCAAGAAGGCGATGGAGGCGGCGCAGAAGTCGAACGCATCGAACGACCCCATGCTCATGATGGAAGACATGCAGTTCACCGCCATCGAAATCCGGAAGCCCGGCTTGGGCGACCCGATCAAGGGGTGGGTCAGGCAGTCGAGCCCGATCGCGTCGAAGGTCATGGAACTGAAGTGCCCGGACGGGACGACGGAAGGAATCGAGCCCGTGGTTCCATAACGCCCGCTGCGCGGGAAGTTCCAAAATCCAAACAACCAAGAACCAAACAAACGGAAAAACACCAAAGAAGAAAGGTCCAGACAGTCACTGTTTGGACCTTTCTTCTTTGGTGTTTGGTTTGAGACGACGCTTTCGCGAAAGATCACACGCTTGTGGGCGTTGCCGTCGCGACGGCACGTTCCTTGAACGCCGCCGCGTAATGCTTCATCTGACGATCAATGAGGAATGGCCCGAACGGCACGAGCGCGGCGACGAACACCAGCGCCCCCCGCGCCATCGGCCAGCGCGCGGCGATCATCGTCCACGCCAATGCAACGCACAGCGCCACGAACAGCACCCCGTGAATCCACCCGACGACCTTCACCGCCATCGGCACGCCGGCAAAGTACTTCAACGGCATCGCGATCAGCAGCAGCGCGAGAAACGACAACCCCTCGATGATCGCGAGGCGGCGGAGCAGCGGAATCGGGTTTCGATGGCGCATGGGCGGCAGACTCAATTGTTCTCGGACGAGACACGCCCAAGCAACGAACGTCATTTCGCGATGCGCTGGATCAGCGCGATCGTCTTCCGTGCGCCGTCCATCTCGTCTCCGTCGGTCGGGACGCTCTCGACGCCCCAGGCGCCGGAGTAGCCGGCCTGGACCAGCAGTCGAATCGCCTCCTCGGGCTTGGTGCCGCTCGTCTCGTTGCCCTGCCCGTCCCATGCGAACGTCTTCACATGCGTCGCGGTGGCGTACTTGGCCGTGGTTTGACGGGCTTCATCGAGCAACTCGGGCTTCCAGTTGTCCGTGTCGTACAGGAAGCCCAGGCCCGAAATCTCCTGCATCATCCGCTCCACGTTGGCGGGGATGCGGGTGGGGCCGAAGTGATTTTCCGTGATGATCTCGATCCCCTTGTCCTGGGCGCGGGCGATGAGGTCGGTGTATCCCTCGACGATCAGCTTGAACGTTTCGTCGGGCATCTCTTCCGGCCCGCCGGCGTCGATGCGGACCTGCTCGCAGCCCAAGCGGTCGGCGACTTCCAGCCAGCGGTACGCCCGGGCGCGATTGGCGGTGCGGACGGCTTCATCGGCGTCATAAATGTGCGCCCCGTCGACGGCCAGCGTCCCCCACGGGAGCCCCGACTCGTCGGCGGCGGCTTCAACGCGGTCGAGGTAATCGTTTTCCTCCGCCGACAGCGCCCACTCCGGCGCCGGCTGGGCATCGCCCTGCTTGACCACCGCCAGGTGTGCATTCCAGGGGTCCAATTGCGTGCAGCCAAGCTCCCGGCACGCGGTGATGAATCCAAAAATGTCCTGCTTCCCCGAAGCGAGGGCGCGGTGAAAACTGTACGAGCAGATGCCAATGTCCATGAACGACCTTTCCTTTGTTGGCCGTGCATTGGAACCGAATCGCGCGAGCACCGGTAGTCGGATCGACGATTGACTTCAATTGACTTCACCGCCAAATCGCCAAAGATGACGCAGGCCCCTCACGGAGAACCCCCTTGCCCAGAATCACGATTGTCTTCGGCGCGTTGCTGATCGTCCTCGGACTCGTCGCGTATTTCGTTATGCAGGAGCCCGGCGCCCGCAGCGTGACGGCGCTGATCCCCGCGTTCATCGGGCTGCCCCTGCTCGTGCTGGGGTTCGTGGCAGAGGCCAAGCCCGGCGCGCGCAAGCACACCATGCACGCCGCGGCCGCGCTGGGGTTGCTGGGCTTGCTCGGCACGATCGGGGGATTCATCAAGGCGCTGCAATGGATGGGCGGGACCGTGCCCGAGCGTCCGGCGGCAGTGCGGGTGCAGGCGATCATGGCGGTGATGTCGGTGATCTTCATCGTGCTGTGCGTCCGCTCGTTCATCACCGCACGCAAGGCGCGCCAAGCGGGCTTCCCACTGGATTAAACGGTTGGGATCCCCCCCGCTCGCGGCACTGGCTTTGCAATCCTTCTCGGCAAACGGCCCCGGCCGAAGGTCGGCACGGAGGCTTTTGTCGTCATCGTTTTTCGCAGAAGGAGAGCTGTCATGCGCACGTATACCCCCCCGGAACATCAGGAAGGCTCGGTTGCCCGCTCGATCGAGCAGCAGACCGCCAGGCTGCCCAGCGACCTGTTTCTCTGGCTTGCCGCCGGCTCGATCGCGACGTCCGCGACCATGAAGATCATGGGCCGCGACAAGGACGCCGTGTTCATCGGCCAGTGGGCGCCGACGTTCCTGATCCTCGGGCTTTACAACAAGATCGTGAAAGTGCTGGGGTCGGATTGATCGTCGGGATGCCGCAGCAATGGACAGGTGCACACCTCGTATGTGATGCGGGGCGATCCGACTGGATCGCCCCGTGTGCATCTGTCGCCCGCGTCATTTGTCGCCGCCGCCCGCGACGATCAAGTTTCCTCCGAGGCGGAGAACTGATCCAAAACTTCCTGCGCGACGTAGAGACGGTTTCGCCGCATCCCCGTTACTTCCCGCAGCACGGCGGCACGATGCAGTTTATCGATCAGTCGCTGGGCATTCGCAGCGTTGATTTTCAGCGCGTCCGCTGCACGGCGTGCCGTGATGGCGGGCTCCGCGAACAGTTCGTCGATGACCCGCATGAGCAATGCCGATGTTCGCGCGGCGCTGAAGCGGGCACGGTACCGGTCGCGCAACGCGTCGAGCCGCGCCAGTCGTCCGCACGCGTCTTGCGCCTCGGCCGCTACGCAGTTGGCGAAAAATTCAATCCATGCGCCCCACGCGCCGCGGAGACTCACATCCAGCAGCAGGTCGTAATACTCGCGCCGATTTCGTTCCAGTTGAGCGCTGGGGTTGAGCAGTGGAACCGGCAGCACGTTCTCCGAGTGGAGCATGAGAAGGACAATTGCGCGGCCGACCCGCCCATTCCCATCGACAAATGGGTGAGTGGCTTCGAACTGGTAGTGCACCATGGCGCAGCGGACGATGGTGGGGAGATCCCCCGGCTTTTGAAGGTATTCGACCAGTTCCCGCATGCAAGGCTCGACCGCGTGCGGCGGGGGCGGAACGTACCGGGCTTCCTCAATGCGCCGGGATCGTCCGATCCAATTCTGCACCTGCCGGAATCGACCGGGCGTCAGGTGCGGACCAGTCGAAATGCCCTCGAACAGCGTTTGATGCATTCGTCGAATCAAGGCGAGGGAAACGCCACCCCGCCTCACGGCTTGGAATGCGAATTCCAGAACGGCAAAGTTGTTGGCAACCTCGCGTACCGCGGGCACGTCCTCCGCAATGCCGGGGAGGTGCTCGAAGAGCAGCATGGTCTGCACCTTCGCATGCGTCTGTTCGATGCGGCTGCTCAACTCCGCCTCGCGACGAAGGAACATGCGGACAAGCCGTTTCGGATTGGGCAGCTTCCCGCCAAACCCCGCCAGTCGCCCGAGGGTTTGGTCGGCGCGGGACACGGCGTTGATGATTGAATTGTTCCATTCGAAGCGGCCCGGTAGAGCGGCCGGGATGAAGGTGGGTTGGTTTTGCGGATTCCGGGCGATGTTCCCAGGAGCATTCTCCGCAAATTTCCCGGCTTCCATCATGTTACCTCAGCCAATGACGGCAAGTGAAATATAGAGGCGGCTTATTTCATTTTCAACCATTAAGTGAAATAGCCGTCTTTCTTATTCCACTTTGTGACAATAACGGTACCCAACTGCCACGCGCCGCGGCTAGTCCCGTAGAAAGCTTCGGGCGTTTTCCCGGTTTGCATCGAATAGGCGTCCATGATGTCGCGGATCGCACCGTCGGCGCGATCGCTTGCTTCGCACAGCACCGCCACCGTCCCCCCGCTTCCGCCGGCGGTGATTCGGGCGCCGTACAGGCCGGCGGGCTCGCGGTCGCGGGCGAGCTTGACCAGCAGGTCGCATTCGTCGGCGCCGAGCAGCGCATCATTCGTGTACGACAGGTGCGACGCGTACATCAGGTGTCCCGCACGGTCGAGCGCGGGGCTTCGACGGGCCGGGTTGTCAGCCCGTTCGCGCGTGGCCAGTTCAAGCTCGGAGACGAACCGGCGC
>JBBSLV010000384.1:0-4255 GCA_038233535.1 Tepidisphaerales bacterium
CGTCGATGAAGCTGATCCGCCAGACGCTTTGTCCCTGGCGCTTGGCCGCCTGCAGCATCGCCAGACGCACGAGGTTGTACACCAGCAGGTACGCGGCCAGCTCCTTCATCACGCCGTCTACGGTCTGGCATTTCAGCACGTTCATTTTCATCGTCGTCTTGAGATGATCGAAGCAGGTTTCGATATGCCAGCGTTGGCCATACAGATCAACGATCTTCGCGTCGGGCCAGGCGGCGGCATCGAGCAGCGTGGTGGCGATCATCACCCGCTGCGTGCGGAACCCGCGCTCGCTCACGTTGTATGAGACGATGCGAACGTCCAGCGTCTGCGGCAACGTCAGCCACTGTGACAGCGTGAGCCACGCCGGCGCCTTGGGGCCGCGTTTCCAGCACTGCACGCCGTTGGATTGGTTCTTGCGGCGCTGATGCAGCCGGAAGCACGCATGCACGTGGCGCAGCGACAGCAGCGCGACGTGCACGAAGCTGCAAAACGCCCGATCGCCCAGCAGAATATCCCCCGCGCGAAGCTGTCGATGCAGCCGGACCACGCCCGATGCTTCGTGTCGATACAGCGGGCCGGGGATCAAACGTGTGAAGCATCCGCTGCCGTAATCCAACAACGCCATCACTTTGGCGATCGGATAGCTCACCCCCGGCTTGCACCCGCGGCCACGCGGCAGGCCAAACTGTTTCCGCAGCGCCGGCGTATCGGGCCTTGGCCCCTCGACGGCGAGGGCAAGAAGAAGATCAACCCGACCGACCGGCCCGCAGATCTTGAGTTCCAGCCGTACAAAGAAGCCGACTGGTCGACGTTGGCATTTACTTGGAGTTCCACATGGGCGTGACCTTTAGCCAAGAAGCAGCGAAGCGGATCGCGGAGGCCGTGCGACGTGTCGAGCGGACGCCGCGTGATATGGCGGGTGAGCAGACACGGAGCTTCCCAGCCGAGACGAGCTTCTGGGCGGTGCTGCTGGGGTGCGACATCAGCGGCTTGAAGTACAGCTTCAACAAGGTCGTCCCCGATCCGAAATCGACCATGCCCCAAGCCTTCATCATGCACGAGACGCTACGCTTCGGCTTCGATGGTGAACCGGTGTGGGAGGCCGCGATGGAATGCAGCGGCGGGCGAGGATTGAAGCCCGGCACCATCGTCCGGCTCACCTTCGTCGGCTACGACACCAACGAAGATCCTGTGTTCATGTTCAGCCACCCGATGATGGACCCACACATGCCGATGCCGCCTCACGACCATCGCGACAACGCCAACGGCGGATTCGCCTTTGGAATCTGGCATCCGGGGACAATGATTCCCTCCATGCCTTGGAGCATGTGACCGCTGGCCGTAGAGCGATCCGAACCGTCAGCACCGACCGGAAGCCGGGGCCGATGCAAATCGTCGCTCTAGCTGGCTCCGGCACCTGCTACGGCAGCGACTCTCATTTGCCCGTCTTGTTCGCTGGCGATGTTGGGGGAGCGGCCTTTAGTGGAGCGGTGGGTACAGGCTTCGGCGCTACGGTCTGAGGAACTGCCGCCGGTCGAGTAGGACATCCGGCGTGGATGTTCCCACCTGTCGCGGGGATGGCTCTGATAATCGTCGGCTTCGACAGCGATGGCTGCTGTACGGGCTTCGCGGGCGGTTTGGAGTCCTTCGACATCGACTGACCTCACTTAGATTTTGACGGGGGCTTCGGCGGCGTCGGCACGGTTGCGGGCCGCGTCGGCGCTCCGTGTCCCGGCTGCGCCGGTTGATGCGGCGGCGGCGACGGAGGGCGTGGGATAGCTGGTCGGTCTGCCATCAGATCCTCACTTCTTGCTGGTAGATGGTTTACTCAAGGCGGGTGCGGGCGGCTTCGCGGGCGGCATTGCTGCCGGACGCACTGGGGCTGAGTGTTGTCGTTCAGGCTGGGTAACTCGCGTCTGGACCTGACGGTTGTTCTTGCTCATGGTGTCACCTGCTGAGTTGTTGGCTGCGTGCTTAGCGGATAGACGTTGATCGTCTGGCTGAATGGAAGCTGTGCAGGAATCGGTGAAGACTTCGCGCCGACGTACCGCTCTACGATCAGCAGACAAAAGCTCGATGCGATTCCCACCGCGACCGCGATACCCGCCCACTTCTTGACCGACTCAACGACCTTGACCTTCGGCACTTCGTTGTAGGCTTTATCGCAGCGGTCCCAGATGTCCGGCGTCCACGTCTTGAAGACCTCATCGCACTTGCTGATCCACGTTTGGTGCGTGTAGTGCGTCCAGTAGCGGTGCAGCAGCGAAAGGCCGAGGCAGACAACAAAAGCTATCCACCCGAGCACGAGGAAGAAGTCCCCGATGCCGCTCGGCTTCGCCACCCAATCTTTCGTCAGCGAAGCGCCCAGCGCGAGCGTGGAAATAGTGACGAGCAGCGTGTCGTAGCTCCGCTCGGCATCGAGCATCGCCTTGACCCACTCGTCACGCTCTTTCCAGTACCGCTGGAAGTCCCGCTCCCGCTGCTCGCGGTGCGGATCATCCTCGGGCGGCTCGTGGCTCGGCTTCGGATCGTCTGACATCCTCAGTCGCCGTTAATGCTCGCGGTCGCGCGGCGGGTTCGGATCGTTCCCCGGAGCGATCGTGTCCTTGCTCCGAATCTGCCCGTCCCGACCTTGGACGGATAGCTCGCCGCCGCCTTGGTTGTGGAGCATCTGCTTTGCGGCTTCAATAGCCTGCTGCTGCGTCTGGTGGACGCTCGATGCCTTGCCAGCATCGTTGCGCTTGTTCGCCCATCCATCAGGCGTCCGGTAGACGAAGCGATCTTGATCCTTGGCCATGCGGCCTCCTTGTAAAAGGTTGCCGGATGGTACCCGCACATTCGCCGTACCGCAAGATGTAGTTGCCGGGCCGGGTCAAGTTATCCACAGGTTGTACACTACACGCACCAAGCTCATCAGCACAAGAACTTGAGACAGCCGGAGGAGGTTCGCGATGGATGAAGTATGTCAGGAGTGCGGAGCTACGATAAGCCCCCGGGCAAAGGCCAACGTCTGGAACGGCGAGAAGGTCGTCTGCACCGCGTGCCTCAAGAAGCTGCAAGCCGTCGTGCGACGACAGGAGGCGGCGGTAATGTTCGCGGGCAAGGCTCACACCCCGTGGCTCGTCAATGACGGTAAGCGACAGCACGGACCGTACACGACAGCCGAGTTGATCGACCTTCTCCGATCGGGCAGAGTCGATTGGGCTTGGGACATCTGGCGAGAAGGGATAGGAAAGTGGACGACAGCCGGCCTGCTGTTCACCATCCCGCACTTAACGGATGGGCGGCTAGAGCTGCGCGACCACGGACAGGGCGACGGCACTTATCGATTCGCGGATCAAATCGGTCAGCGGTAGCGCAGTCGCGTTACCGCGTCGTCAATGCCGCGATGATCTTCTTGGCCGTGTCTCCGCTAAAGCGGTACTGGCCCTCAAGCGCTGGGGTGTCGCCCGCCAAATAAAACTCGATCACGTCGCCGTTCGTCATCGCCCCCGCGAAGGCGTCTCGGTTCAGCGCACGACGAGCGCCAATGTCGATCCAGTTACCCGCCTTCATCGCCGCCGAAAGAGCCTGTGTGTCGGCACCCGGCTTAACGCTCGCGCTGCGGAGCACGCCGGCCATCAGGATGACCAGCCGCTCATTGTCGGTTTCGAGAATCGACCGCACGCTCACGAAGCCTTCCGAGGTCTTGATGCACTGATCCATAGACCGGGATTCTATGCCGCCGCGCAAGAAAAAACCCGTAGGCCGGAATACCTACGCGTCGCGATCTTGCCGGGTTGGGAGGCGGCTCATTGGCAGCAGGATCGTCGTGGCACTCCGACGGTTCGTGTGACCCAAGAAGGGTTTGCGGCAGCTGCCCTCGGCGATGTAGAGCCAGCGTAAAAGGCTACGCTTCGCGCGCGACCTGCGTCTGAACCGCGCGGATGATTGGGCAGAGCTTCGCAGGGGTAACACGGTCTTGGACCTGGGCATACACGGAGCGGCGGCGAGTCAACATGTCCGCAACAGCAAAGGCGTCATCGTCATCCTTCACCGCCGTAAGCATCTCGTCGAAAATCTCGAAGGCCCGGAACCGGTTCAGGCGCACACCGGCTAGCAGCACCGCTTCTAGCACTACAGCGCTACGTCGTTCGTTGAACCGATCGTAGCCTCGATCGCTTCGCCGCGTTGTTGCGGGCCTGGTGGTATCGGATGACGGTCGCGACGTGCTCAAACTCCGGCGATTCCCGGCGACGGCGCAGCCACCGCCGGC
>JBBSLV010000385.1:0-4246 GCA_038233535.1 Tepidisphaerales bacterium
GCGCAGCAAACCATCGGTCGCTTGGGCGTTCATGCGCAAGCTCCTTTCTGTGGGACAAGGTTGATTTTGCTGCGAAGCTTCGCGACCGATGTGAGAACCTATCCCCGGAGGGCCAATCGCGCAATACCTAACGTGCGCCGAACATCAAATGCGGAAGCCCTGTAAGGCTGCCCGCTCGACTGTCAGATGCCGCTGTGTTTCTGGCGATCTCCTGCTAGAGTCTGGTAAGAATCCGTCACACTTAAAGGAGAATTCGCATGGCCAAGAAGAGCGGTAAGAAGAGCCCGAGCCGGTCGAGCAAATCGAGCAGCGTCACCGCCGCAAAGAATTCGGCGAGCAAATCGGCGAGTAAATCCAGGTCGTCCGGCGCGAAAAAGTCGGCCAAGTCGACCAAGGTCAAGTCGTCGACGAAAAAGCCTGCAAAGCGCAGCAGCAGCGCAAAGGGATCGATGACCCGGCGCGTGGACGAGGTCACCTCCGCCGGACGCGAGATGGCGAAGAACGCCCCCGCCCGGGCCAGGCGGATGATGAACACCGCGCGGGACCGCGCCCACATAATCGGTGACATGGCGAGCAACGTGGCAGGGAAGGCGACGCGGGCCGCCGCCGTCGCCGCCGGCGTCGTGGTCGGCACCGTGCAGGCCGTCATGCCCGACGACGTCCGACGGACGAAAACGAGCGGTAACGGCGGTAGGCCATCGGGAAGGTAGCGCGCGAGGGATTACTGTCCGGTCGGCGTCAGCGCCTTCAGCCCGACGATCCCCCCGACGATCAGCGCGACGCACACGATCCGCGGGAGGTCGCGCGGCTCGTTCAAATGGATCATGCCGTAAATGACCGTGCCCACCGCGCCGATGCCCGTCCATACTGCGTACGACGTCCCCAGCGGGAGCTTGCGCATCGCCTGGCTGAGCAGAACGAAGCTGAGCAGCATCACCATCACCGTGAATATGCTCGGCCATAGCTTCTTGAACCCGTCGGAGTGCTTCAGACCGATGGCCCAGATGATTTCGGTAATGCCGGCGGCAATGAGGTAGATCCAAGCCATGTCGAGCGGACTCCTTCAGCGAACCTGCGGCGGCCGCAGTTGGAACACCGCGCTCGACCACCCATCGCCGCGGGAGTGTAACCAGAACACTTGAGGCCGTCGCGCGGAATAGTGTGGATTCGGGTTCCGGTTCCGCTACCCTGTGGGCGGGTGTGAATATGGGTATGGATAACAATTTGCGGATCCTTCTGGTCGAGGACGACGCCGACTCGCGCGAGGCGTTGTGCCGGCTCCTCGCGGGGCAGGGTCACCGCGTTCATCCGGTCCACGATTTCGGCTCCGCGTTGGACATCGCGTCGCGCGAGCCGATCGATCTGCTCGTCAGCGACATCGGCTTGCCCGGCCAGGACGGGTGCGAGCTGATGAAGGCCGTGAAAAAGCTCTACGACCTCCCCGGCATCGCGCTGACGGCGTACGTGAGCGAGGAAGACGAAGCCCGCTGCCTGGCCGCGGGATTCGCGCACTACCTCTACAAGCCGGTGAAGTTCAGCGACGTGCTGGAAGCGGTTTCATCCTTCCCCCGACGCGCCGATATCCCCGCCGTGGCGGGATGATCACATCCTGCCGCGCGCGTGACGCCTTTCGCTCACCGCGCTCAGAAGACCACGGGGCCCTGCCATGAGCGAGCAGCGCAATCTTACTTCTCGGCGGGATTCGTTCTTTCGTAGGTCAGCAGTGCCGCGGCGGGGGCGATCGGTCGAGCGATGGGGAGGCCGGTTTCCATCAGCTCTTTGCCGGACTTGGTGACAGAATCCCCGCTGTCGAGATCGTCGACTTTATACATCGCTGCCGGATCAAGACCGCGCAGTTTAAGCGTGAGCGAGGGGTCGAGATTGTTCGGCCGACGAAACGCCTGAATCATGCCCGCGCCCGAACGATCAAACTGCCAGGCCACCCATGCGTCGTCGCCGGGGGCATATGGCGTCAGCGGATAGTAGTCGCCGTAGTAGTTGGCGTTCACGGCGCGCCACTGGCCCATGAGCCTGCGAAGCGTGTCGTAATCGAGATCGCGCTTGCGCATGTCCCAGACGCCGATTAAATTCGGCGTCATCTGGCTGCGGAAGGTGTAGGCGTCGAGCCCGCCGATGCCGGTGCCGTAGAACGGGATCCACAGCGCGGACCCGTAGGTTTGGTTCTGCTGCCCGATAGGCTCCATGATCGCGTCGCTCCGCAGCAGCGGCACCGCCCGGCGGAGCGTCTCAATATCATTTCGGCGTCCCCCGCCTGAGCAGGAGTCAATCAACATGTCCGGGTGCCGGCGGCGCAGCTCGTCCCAGTAGGCGAGGTAGCCTTCGATGTGACGAATCTCCGTCATTCCCTGCCGGCCGGGTGAATCCGTTGCCCGCCACGACGCAAGCGGGTCCATGTTGAAGTCCTGTCGATACAGGTCGATGCCCTGCTCGGTGATGAGCTTATCGATGCGTTCCGTGATCCACTTGCGGACGTGCGGCTTCGCGCCGGGACTTGGCAGATGAACGACGATGTGACTCGGCGCGTGGCCGAAAAGCCCGCGCGTGTATTGGACATCCCCGATCTTCAGCGGCTTGCCGAGGCGCGCGTTCTTCTGCACCGCGTCATGATTCGCCAGCACCTCGAGTCCCGCGACCGCCGGCCGGGAGGTGCCTTGAACGGCCGGGCCGTCTTTGTCGAACCGCTCGCTCGTCCACTGTCGCTTGCGCGCCAGTTCGTCCGAGGTTGAACCATTCGGATCGAACGCCGAACGCGCAATTGATGCCGACATTAGACAAACCAATGCGGCGATCGCGACGCTTAGATGACGATTTTGCAAGATGAAACCTTTCCGGAGAAAGAGGGAGCGGATCGAAGCAGAAACACTGACGGGCTTTAGCGTTTGGTTGTAATTGATCGGCCGGACTTCGCTTCCGGCGTCCAGTTGGTGCACGCAGCAGCACCGTCAGTGTCGTGAAACATCTCGCCGTGACGCTCGGGCGCGATTTGTCGGCAGTCCGTCCGCGCGTAGTGGAACTGAAGTGCCCGCCTCCGCGCCGACGAAGTGTTAGGCGGCGTCCCGTGATGCAGCAGGCTGCTGAAGAACAACGCCCCACCGGGACGCAGGGGCACGATCACGTCGCGCTCGACGGCGACGTCTTCGTCCGGGAGCTGGCAGTCCCGATCGTGGTAGTGCGGCCTGGGACCGGCGGCGTGCGTGCCGGGGATGACGTGCATGCACCCATTCTCCGCCGTCGCCGCGTCAAGCGCGATCCAGGTTCCCATGATTCCCTCGAGCGGCTCATACAGAAAATAGGCGTTGTCCTGATGCCACGGCTGTTCGCGACCGACGTGCGGCGGCTTCATCAGGGCCATGTCCTGGATCATCTTCGCTTCACATCCCAGCAGACGTTGCACGATCCCCTTGAACGTCGGGTGCTCGCTCATGTGCTTAAGGCGCGCGTCGTGATCGACGAAGTACATGGTCTTACGGACGTAAAGCTCCTTTTCCTCCGGCGCCAGGTTCTTCCCGTCCGCCGCCGCTTCGAATTCCACGCCGTCGTATGCCGGGTTCCCCCCGCCGATCAGAAATCGCAGTCCCTCCTTCGCGTCTTCCACTTCTTGTGGCGTAAACACATTCTCGACCGCCACAAAACCGAGCCGCTCAAACTGCGCCACGTGTTCATTTGTGAACGCCCCCGGGCTAATCAGCGCCTGATGCGCGTTGTCGTAGCGATAGAGTCGCTTAGCGATTTGCTCGTTTCCGAGAGAAGTCAGACTCATGGACAAGCTCCTCCGAATGTGTCTTGCATTTCGCCGGTGGCACGGGTTGCGGGCCGACAAAAAAACTCATTCCGCACTAGCCGGTGGCCTCCGCGCCACCGGGTTTTCAACTTTTCTGTTCCGACTACTTGGCCGCTACTTGCTGATAGGAAAGCACGCAGGATCCCCTGCGATCAGGCATGGAAATCGGCAATCCCTGCTCTAACAACTCGTGCCCGCGCATATTGACCGTCTTCCGGGTGTCCAGATTGGTGACGACATATTCGGCATCGGGCTCCAGACCCCGCAATGGAAACCGTGCGGCTTCGTAGTTGGATTCTCCCCGCCGAAACGCCTGGACCACCCCTTTGCCGCTTTCAGGAAGATCGTACTGCCACGCCATCCAGACGTCGTTGGCTAATGAGTACGGGGTCAGCGGATAGAAATCCCCGAAGAAACAATCGCGGATTTCGCGTTGCTCGGCGA
>JBBSLV010000386.1:0-4238 GCA_038233535.1 Tepidisphaerales bacterium
CGAGCTTCAGCCGGTCGTCGCTGATGAGGTTGGCCGAGAGCACGTGCAGCCCGGCCCCGTTCGCCCCGCCGCCGCGCGGGACGCCGCCGGACTGCGTCTGCGGCGGGGTGTCGCGATCGAGCTTCAGCGTGCCGCCGCCGGGGAGCGGCTGGTCGTCCAGCTTCCACTGGAGCTGCGCCTCCGGGCCGGCACCGAATCCCTTCAGGTCGGCGGAGAACACGGCATCGGAGCGCGACGTCACGAGGCTGACGCTTGGCCGCACGTCCAGCGCCGCGTGGTTCCACTGGTTCTGCCTGCCGAGGTTGAAGTGCGTCACGGAGAAGAGGTCGGCGAGGTCGGCGCCCGCCTGGCGGATCACATCCGCTTCGCCGGGCTTGTCGAACGCGCTGCGGGTCGCGTCGGTCAGCAGGTACAGGTGCTTGTTCGGGTGGGTTGTCTCGGCCTGGCCGATCTCCAGCGCTCGCTGGAGCGCGCCGGGGAGGTCGGTGCCGGAACCGGTCTGCTCGATGCGGTCGATCGCGGCCTTGGCGCCGTTCAGGTCGTAGCTGGGCGCGGCGATGACGGCGGTCGCGGGACGGGCCGCGGTCACGATCGCGATTGCTTCGCCGCCGGACGACAAACGGTCGATCATCTGCTTGGCAAGCCGCTTGGCCTGGTCGAGGTGCGTGCGGGCGTCGGGGCGGCCGGCTTCGTAACCCATCGAGTAGCTGTTGTCGATGACGAACACGTGCAGTCCGGAGCGCGAGCCGGCGATGGATGCGATCGTCGACTGCTCCGCGCATCCGAACGGCCGGGCCAGCGCCAGGGCCGCGAGGAACAGGAGCACACACCGCGTCGCCAGCAGCAGCCACTGCTCGAACTTCAGCCGCCGGCGGTTCTTCTTCAGCGCGCGGAGCAGAAACTCCATGGCCGCCCAATTAACGGTTTTGTACCGCCGGCGGTTGAGAATGTGGATGAGGATGGGAATCCCCAACCGCGCCAACCCCGCGGCGAAGAACGCCGGGGTGACGAAGCCAAACGCCAGTAGGCAGTAGGCATTAGGCTGCGGGCAGGAAAGCGAAGATATCCACGTGCTGAGAAACATTTTACTGCCTACTGCCCGCTGCCTACTGCCCGCTCTACTTCATCGTCGCCGAGCGAGTCGCGAGGAACCCGCTCAGTGCGACGTCGAGTGAATCGCCGCTGTTCATCCGCTGGAAGTCGATGTGCATCCCGCGGCACATCTTCTTCATCTGCTCCGTGAAATCGTTGAGCTGCTGCATGTAGCCCTCCCGCAGCGCCCGGGGTTCGGTCAGCAAATCGCCCAGCCCTTCGAGGCCCTTGAACAGCGTCACGTCCTCGAACGGGAAGTTGACCTCCATCGGGTCGAGAATCTGGAACACCATCAGCTCGTGCTTCTTGTACCGCAGATGCCGCAGCCCCTGCTGGATGCTCTCGATATCGTCAAAGAAGTCGGACAGGATGACGATCAGGCTGCGGTGGTGCAGCTTCTCGGCGATCTGGTCGAGAATCTTGCCCGTGTTCGTCTTGTTCCATCGCGGGATCTGCTGAAGCTCGTTGACGACGACCTTCCACTGCCCCGGCGAATTGCTCGGCTTGAAGTACCGGCTCAGCGCCTGGTCGAAGATGGCCAACCCCACCGAATCCTGCTGCTGGATCGCCATGTACGACAGCGACGCGGCGATGGCGGTGGCGTGGTCGTACTTGGTCCAGACGAAATCGCCAGTTGCCAGTTGTCGGTTGCCAGACAAGAGGCCGCCTTTGTCTTCACCGGCAACTGGCAACTGAGAACTGGCAACTGTCCCGTAACCCATCGACTCGCTGGCGTCGACGATGCAGATCAGGTGGAGGTTCGTCTCCTGAAGGTATTGCTTGAGGTAGATTTTGTCGGTCTTGGCGTACTGCTTCCAGTCGACGTGCCGCGTGTCGTCGCCGGGGGAATACTGCCGGTGCTGGGCGAACTCGACGGAGATCCCCTGGTACGGGGAGCGGTGCATGCCGGTCATCAATCCTTCGACGATGAGCCGGGCGCGCAGATCGAGCGCTCCGATCCGCGCGAGGGTGCGCGGGTCGAGGAATTTGCGGTAATCGGTGGCGGTCTCCATATCGCACCTTACGCAACAGCGGTCTGTAGAGCGTGCACCTCGCTGCCCCAGCGGATCAATGAACCCAAGGGCACGTCGTCACCGTGAAGGCCGCGCAAAAACACTCCGCATGAGGCAGTCGACGGTTCAAACCGCACATCCTCTGCCTTGCCGGTGTAAAGCCAACCGTCCTGACGGACGAGAAGCACCGACTCGCCCGCAGCCGGCGGGACCGCGCCGGGATCGTTCCTGAAAATGACGACAACACCCGCCGCGCCGTATTCGAGTGCCGAACGACCCTTGATTTCAAAGCGATCCGTCACAGTTCCATTCATTGCACCACCTCGCGATCATCCGCATGGAAGCGGGTACCAGCGCCATCGGTGAACATTTCGTAGATCATGGAGGACTCTTGTCCAAGCATACGCAGGAAGCGGCGATCGTGATCGGATGGCCCGGTCGGTCGCGGGTGCGTATGCCACGCGAGACGGTTGACTCGCCGACGAGCGCCATCGACTGACATCCACATCGCATCGTCCGCGGTGTCGAACTCGATCCCATCCGCACCACCGCGGACGAGCAACAGTTCATCAGGATCGACACGCACCAACGCGATTTCGGATCGGTGCGTCCACGTCAATCCGTTCGCCTCGTTCACAATCTCATCCCAGTTCTCCAAAGGACTGATCACCCGGACAAGCGTCGCTGGTCGAATGTCCATCGGCTCTGGTCTCTTCACGCCGCCGGCTGGTCGCGCATGAGCTTCGCCGCGGTCCGGTCCAGCTCGTCGTACTGCTGTCGTGGGATGTGCTCGATCAGCCGTTTCACGATCGTGTCGCTCTTGATGCCCTCCGCCTCGGCGTTGAAGTTGGTCACGATGCGGTGCCGCAGCACGGGCAGCGCCACCTGACGGATGTCTTCCGTGCTCACGTGGTAGCGCCCCTTCAAGAGCGCCCGCGCCTTGCCGGCGAGAATGAGATACTGGCTGGCGCGCGGGCCGGCGCCCCAACTGACGAATTCGTTGACGAAGTCGGGGACTCCACCTTCAGAGCGCCGCGTGAGGCGCGAGAACTGGAGGGCATAGCGAATGACGTGGTCGGCCACGGGAACCTTCCGCACGATCTCCTGAAGGGCCATCACCTCGTCGCCGCTCAGCACCTGATCGAGGTGAATCGATCGGCCCATCGTCGTCAGCCGCACGATCTGGAACTCCTCGTCCTCCGTTGGGTAGCCGACGTTGATGTTGAACATGAACCGGTCGAGCTGCGCTTCGGGCAGCGGATACGTGCCTTCCTGCTCGATCGGGTTCTGCGTCGCCAGGACGAAGAACGGCTGCTGGAGCCGGTGCTGCTTCCCGCCGGCCGTCACCTGATGTTCCTGCATCGCTTCGAGCAGCGCCGCCTGCGTTTTGGGCGGCGTCCGGTTGATTTCGTCGGCGAGAATGACGTTCGCGAAAATCGGGCCGCGGACGAAACGCATCGCCCGCCCGCCCGTCGTCTTGTCCTCCTCGATGATCTCGGTGCCCGTGATGTCGCTGGGCATCAGATCAGGCGTGAACTGGATGCGGCTGAAGCTGAGCCCCAGCGTCTTGCTGAGCGTCGAGATCAGCAGCGTCTTCGCCAGCCCCGGTACACCCACGAGCAGCGCATGACCCTTGCAGAAGAGCGAGATGAGCAGCTCTTCGATCACCGCATCCTGCCCAACGATGACCTTGCCAAGCTCGGCCTTCATGTTGTGGTAACCCGACTGGAGCTTCTCAACCGCGGCCAGCTCTTCGCCGGCGAGGTCGGTGGGCTGCGGATGGGCAATCCCGATCTGAGGCTGCTGCGGCTGCTGTTGTTCCATTTGAAGCGCTCCGCGAATGAAAAGAAGCCAGGAGCCAGCAACCAGAAGAAGACGAATCGTCAAATGTTTTCTGCTGGCTTGTGGCTACTGGCTTCTCTCTCCCTTCTTTGGTCTACATGCACGACATATAGTAGCCGCCCCACCGTCCGCCTCAACAGGCCTGGAAGCGCCGTGTCGTAACGCAGTGAAAGTGTCATCAGCCTGACGCAATGAAAGTGTCACCATCCGAACAGAGGTAAATGTCTCGGATGGAGCAACTGGCGATGAATCGGAAGGAACGTGAGCGGCTGGTGGTTTTGAGCCGGGTGA
>JBBSLV010000387.1:0-4229 GCA_038233535.1 Tepidisphaerales bacterium
AGCTCTAATCAGTAAGATGCTGTTTCGAGGTGTGACCATGCAAAAGCTTTCTGACGGCGTTGTTGACGGGGATGTTCTCCACGAATGCGTAGTGACCTTTGCTCGCATGGATCCTGAGGACGCGCTGTCGTGGCTTCGGCAGCGAGAGGACACGGTTGGCGTGTTCATCAAGAGGGAGTCAGACGGGGTGGTCTACGCGTTAGAACAGCACGGCTCTATCAACGAAAACCAGCGGCGGACCCTTGCGAGGATCGTCACGGCTACCGCGGTGGTCGCGGTCGTGGCTGTACTCTCGGGGCACTACCGCCTTTGGAGCGACATGGTAAACGGGACGACCCTCGCCGAGCTGGATCCCCTGCTGGGCATCCGTCGTCGGCTCACGGTCGTTCCAGACGCCACACGTCGCCACTCGTGTCCACGTCGCAGCTTCGGAGAATACACAGCTCCCCAGAACGCATGCCCGTCAACCGCTGGAGTTCGACCATTGCGCGGAGCGTCGGCGCCAGGAATGGCAGTACTGCGTCGACTTGATCGTCCGATACCGGCTTCACGGGCTCCGGTTCCCGCGCTGTTGTCCGGCCACGGCGGAGCCCGTCGACGGCTTGGAGGGCATGAAACACCTGCGCGGACACCAGTTCCTCGCTCGCCGCCCACTTAAAGATGCGCTTAATGCAGCCGACCCGCTGGTTGACGACACCGCGGCAAAGCCCCGCGTGGATCATCGCCTGCCGGACCGCCTTGAGGCCCAGCGGGCCGAACGCCAATGCCGCGTGGAGCCCGTAGAGTTCCTTGAGGGGGCGGACGGCGAGCTTGATATTCTCCATTTCCCGCCCAGGCGTGCCGTCCGCGTCCGCGTAGTACGTTTCCGCATGCTTCCAGTAGGCTAGCACCACCTCGTTGACGCTGAGCCCGCACGGCTCCTCCGGACGGTTCCGGACGCGGCCGGCTGCCAGCCATTCGGCGATCACGCGGTTGTACTCCGCACGGCTGTGCGGCGAGTCATACACGCCAAGGTAAACGAAATCAGCGCCCAGCCGGACGTACGCTTGGTTCGTCGGCTTATGACGGCAGTACTTCGGGATGCGATTGGGGTCCGACATCGGCAGCACCTCTTCCGCGGGGACCGCCGGCGTGAGCGTGTAGGCTACACGCCGGGCAGTTCTTCGGAAGCCGCGCTGCCGACCATCGGCAGGTACGCAACACGTGCGTTCGGCAGGATTTACTTCAGCGAGGGCGACGGGGCTCGAACCCGCAACCACCGGATCGACAGTCCGGTACTCTAACCAATTGAGCTACGCCCCCGTAGCGAGTCGCAGAATTTAGGCCCCTGGCCGCCGATGTCAAGTCTCCCCATATGACGCCTGACGCCCGCCCGACGCGCGGACCATCGATTTTACGGTGCAGAAGGTGTCGGAGTTCCCCCCGCGGGCGGGACATTGTCCGACGTGCCGGTATAGTTCGGCTATGATTCTCGCGGGGATAGACGAGGCCGGGTACGGGCCGTTGCTGGGGCCGCTCGTGGTCGGGTGCTGCGCGTTCGAGGTCGGCCAGGCCGACGCCGCCGCCGATGAGCTGCCGTGCCTCTGGAAGCGGTTGCGCAAGCTGGTCAGCAAGAACCGCACGAAGCACGGGAGGAAGCTCCACGTCAACGACAGCAAACTCGTTTACTCCAGCGGCCTGGGAGTGAAGGAACTGGAGCGCTCCATCCTCGCCATGCTCGGGACGATGCGCGCTGACGCCCCCGGTGGGCGTTCCCCCGGTGGGCATTCCCCTGGTGGGCATTCCCCCGGTGAACAACCCCCCGGGCAGCACCCCGGGCTCCCGGTTTGCGACGAACTCGACACCCTCCTCGCCCGCGTCGCCGGTCACGCGACGGCCGACCTGCGCGCTTATCCCTGGTACCGCCCCTACCCCGGCGAGCGCTTCCCGCTCGATCAGGATCTGACGCCCATCCATCTCTTCGCCAACGCGCTGAAGGCGGAGATGGACCGCGCCTCGCTGCGCTGCGTCCACCTCGCCGCCCGCGTCGTGCCCGAGCGGCAGTTCAATCGGATGATCGACGCCACGCGCAACAAGGGAAGCGCCCTGTTCTCCACCGCCGTCGTCCACCTCGATCACCTCATCCGCAATTATGCCGATCAAGGCCTCGTCATCTTCTGTGACCGCCAGGGCGGCCGCGAACACTACGGCGCGCTGTTGCGCCTCATGTTCGAAGACTGGTCGCTCGAAGTGACCAGGGAAGTCGACGGCCACAGCGAGTACAAGCTCCTCCGTGGCCCGGATGCCGTCCGCATCATCTTCTGCGAAAAGGCCGAGGCCCAGTGCATGCCGGTCGCGCTGGCGTCGATGCTCAGCAAGTACCTCCGCGAAGCGCTGATGGGCCGGTTCAACGGTTACTGGAAAATGATGCTCCCCGGGATCACCCCCACCGCCGGCTACTACTCCGACGGCCTGCGTTTCCTCGGCGACATCGACATCAAGCGCCGCGAGCTGGGCATTGCGGACGCGCAGCTGATCCGCTCGCGCTGATGCGTGACCCGCCCCTTTTGGTTTCCGTCGTAAATTACTCCCGCGTCGTCGCCGCTGATCCATCGCGCGCGGCGCGGTCCTGGTCGACGATCGCCGTCAGCCGGTCGAGCTTTCGGTGGAGCTGCATCACCTCGTACTGGGCCTTGAGATTGACCTGGTAATCGAGGTCGGAGCGGATGCGCTCGCGCTCGCCTTCCTGGTTGGTGGCGACGAGGATGAACAGGGAGAGGAACAGCGCTTCGACCGACAGAAAAAACGCGGCCTTGTCGAACGGGGCGGGGTCGAAAGCATTTTGCCCGCGGAAGACGTTGAACACCATCCAGCCGACGATGAGGACCACGTGCGCGAGCATGAACGACTGGCTGGCGCTGAGCGACGCGATCTTCATCGACAGTTTTCCCCACGCGCTGAGGTTCTCGGCGATCGCGTCGTTGGCGTTGCGCACGCCGCGGAGCTTTTCGTTGGTGTCGCGCTGGCGCTGGCCGAGGATGGTCAGCATGTGGATGGCGGCGGCGGGGTGTTTGAGGAGGAACTTGTGGAACTGCTCGCGGCTGAGGCACAGGAGGGTGGTGTCGGTGTTGGCGCGAACGGTTGCCGTGCGCGGGCCGGCGTCGAGGAGTGAGATTTCGCCGAAGAACGTGCCCGGACCGAGCCTGGCGAGGGTGACGTCCTTGCCGCTCTCGTCGGGAGCGCTGACGGTGACCGAGCCGTCCTGGACGATGTAGAACTCGGTCCCGTTGTCGCCGATCCAGAAGACGGGCGCGTTGGACTGGAACTGATTCGTCTTGAGAAATCCGCCCAGATCCGCCCGCTCGTCGGGGGTCAGCCCCGCGAACAGCGGGATCTTCGAAAGCACCTCATCGCCCATGGCGCATCTTCTCCAGAATTCGTCGGAAATCCGAATGCAAGGCCGGTATTAGACGGTTCAGAACCCCACGCGTCCATCGGCGTGCGTATAATGCCGTGAGGTTGCGGCAGTCGCGGCGATCGCGTTCCGATGGTTGTTTGATCGGGATGAGGAAAGTCCGAACTGCACAGGACACGGTGCTGGATAACGTCCAGGCGGGGCAACCCGACGGAAAGTGCAACAGAAAGATACCGCTCGGGGAGTTGCCAGTTGTCAGTTGATAGTTGCCAGTGAAGAGAAGGTTTTAACTGGCAACTGGCAACCTACCACTGGCAACTCCTCAAGCAAGGGTGAAATGGTGCGGTAAGAGCGCACCGCGTCGATGGTGACATCGACGGCATGGCAAACCCCACCGGCAGCAAGACCAAATATGCGGGGAGCGCTGGTTCCGGCGCGATCAAGTCCCCGCGGGTAGGTCGCTAGAGGCTCGCAGTAATGCGAGTCCCAGAGAAATGGTCGCCCCCGTTGCGGGCTTGCTCGGAGCGGGAACAGAACTCGGCTTACGTACGGCCGCAACCGCAAAACGATCGGCGGCGACCTCGAAAGGGGCCGCCGCCGTTCTATTTTCATAAGGCTTTGTCGGAAATGTAAGGGGCTACGCGTACGTGTCGAGCGATCCGCCCAGCCCCGTCGCGGCCGCGACCAGCGCGTCCCCCCCCCCCCTCGCCCCCCCCCCCCCCCCCTCCATTCGTTTCACCGCCCCGGCCCCGTTCATAACCTGCACCTCCAACAAAATATTAGCGACGCCCATCTTCACCATGCCCAAGACCAGGGCCAGCCGCAATCCAACCAT
>JBBSLV010000388.1:0-4212 GCA_038233535.1 Tepidisphaerales bacterium
AAGTCGTAATCGAGCTTCAATCCCAGTCGCTTGGCCGTCTCCTTCTGCTCGGGCGTGAAGTGCTTGTACCCCTCGGCCAGCGCCGCGACCTTCAGCTCTTCGCGGACCTTCCAGTTGACGAACGACTCGACATCGGGGTGATCGAGATCGAGGCAGACCATCTTCGCGGCCCGGCGGGTGGTGCCGCCGGACTTGATCGCGCCGGCGGCGCGGTCGCCGATCTTGAGGAAGCTCATCAGCCCCGACGACTTCCCGCCGCCGGAGAGTTTTTCGTTCTCCCCCCGCAGCTTGGAGAAGTTCGAGCCGGTGCCGCTGCCGTACTTGAACAAGCGCGCCTCGCGCGTCCACAGGTCCATGATGCCGCCCGGACCGACGAGGTCGTCTTTGACGGACTGGATGAAGCACGCGTGGGGCTGGCTGTAGGTGTAGGCGTCTTTGGCCTTGAGCGTATCACCGGTGCGCGGGTCGTTGTAATAGTGACCCTGGGCCGGACCGGTGATGCCGTAGGCGAAGTTGAGGCCCGTGTTGAACCACTGCGGGCTGTTGGGCGCGCACATCTGGTGCAGGAGCATGTACGAGAGTTCGTCGTAGAACGCCTGCGCGTCCTCGGTGGTGTCGAAGTAGCCGTGCTTCTCGCCCCAGTAGCGCCAGCAGCCGGCCAACCGATGCACGACCTGCTTCGCCGACTTCTCCGGGCCGTTGACGATGTTGCCGTTTTCGTCGCGGATCGGGTGACCCTGCGCATCGGTCTGCGGCACGCCGGCCTTGCGGAAGTACTTACTCACCATGATGTCGGTGGCCAACTGGCTCCATTGTTTGGGGATCTCCGCGTCGTTCATCTCGAACACGACGGACCCGTCCGGATTGCTGATCCGGCTGGTCCGCTTCTCGTACTCGACGCTGGCGAAGGGGTCTTGACCCGACGTGGTGAAGCGGCGTGTGATTTTCATGGCGCGATCCTTCGTAAAAAATCAATAGGCAGTAGACAAAATCAGTAGGCAGTAGGCAGCGGGCAGTAAAAGACCGAGTCAGCCACCGAATCCTTCCTGCCTACTGCCTACTGCCTTCTCCTACCTTCCCGGACTGCTCACACCGTGGCGGACGGTGTTTTCCGATCCGGTGCTCAGAAAATCTCGTACTCGTGGCCCGGCGCGAGCGGGCCTTTCAGGAGCGTCTGCCTGCCGAGCGTGATGCCCGTCAGATCATCGATCCGCAGGATCGACCGCGACTGCGCCGTCGGCGCCGCCGCGATCTCCTGGCCCGTCGTTTTGTCGACGACGCGCAGCTCCCCGTCCGACGGGAGCAGGTAAACGATGGGCGGCGTGCCCTCCCGCACCGGCTTGGCCGGGACTTGCTGCTGGACGACGACGGGCCCCGAGTACGACCGATCCTGCGCGACCGGCACCGTCGACTCGTTCGGCCGTTCGTTGGTCGCGTCGGACTGGTCCGTCGCCTGCTGAGCGTCACCATCGACGCCCGTTCCCGCCGCGCACCCGGAGCCTTGGGTGCACGCGGCGAGAAGGGCGATTATTCCGAGGGTTCTGCCGAACATCTTCAGGTCTTTACGCATCGTTTGAGGGCGTGCAAAACGGTTTACCGCGGAGCCGCGGAGAGCGCGGAGGAGGAAGAAAGAATGGTTGCTTCAATTTGCAATTCCTCCGCGCTCTCCGCGGTGAATCGAATCTGAGATTAATCCACCTTCGGCAGGGTCAGCCCCGGCTGGTCCTGGTACTTGCCGGACTTGTCGGCGTAGCTGACGGCGCAGACCCGCTCGCCTTTGAGGAAGATCAGCTGCGCGATGCCTTCGTTGGCGTAGATTTTCGCCGGCAGGGGGGTTGTGTTGCTGATCTCCAGCGTGATTTTGCCCCGCCACTCGGGCTCGATCGGGGTGACGTTCACGATGATTCCGCAGCGGGCATAGGTGCTCTTGCCCACGCAGATCGCCAGGTAGCTGCGCGGGATCGAGACGTACTCCACCGTCTCGCACAGCGCGAAGCTGTTGGGCGGGATCAGGACGTGGTCCTTGCCGGTCTCGTCGGTGTCAATGGTGACGAAGCTGCGATCGGAGAACTGCTTCGGATCGATCACCTCGGAGTTCACATTGGTGAAGATCTTGAAGATCGATCCCACGCGGATGTCGTACCCGTAGCTCGACACGCCGTAGCTCACGCGCCCGGGGCGCTTGATGTTCTCTTCGAACGGCTCGATGCCGATCAGTTCACGGATTTGGGAGTCGCAGAGGATGCCCATTTGTAGGTGGCCTGCATGTCGGGCGATGAGCCTCCGCTGGCACGAGCAATCCTCGCTCGCACCGGTGAAGACACCGTCGCTTCCGTCTCGATTAGATTGTTCGCCATCATCCTGACGACGAAATGATTGTCTCTCGGGCGTCGCGCCGCTTTGAGAGGCGGGAGGACAACCCGATGCCCATTGCAATCGCCCGTTGCAATCCCAGTAATCCCAGTAATCCCAGTGCCGCTTCACCCGACCGGACGCCAAACACCGATCTCGGCACTCCACCCGCTGCATTCGTCACAGCCTGTTCATTTTATACACTACATCTGGTAGTGGTCAACGAGAACTTTACTAAATCTGGTGTTATAGGGACTTTGACAGAACGTTAACAATTGAACCAGCGAGGGTTAGGGTAGCAAAATAAATCTGAAGGTTTCCAGGGAGCTGTGGGCGGGGTCAAGTTATCCACCGCGCATGCACGAACAGGCGGTGGAAAAGTCTCCGCACGAGCGGGCGCGCGATCCGGCTGCGCTGATCTCACGCCCGCAATGAAACCGCGATGGAAGTGCCACGCTGCACTTGGTTTGACATGAATGGTCGTCGGCCGAGCTTTAGCACACCCTTTGCAGGGCAGACATCGTTAATCGGAGGTTTTTATGCCACGCGGCGACAAGAGCAGTTACACAAACAAGCAGAAGCGGCAGGCGGAGCACATTGAGGAAGGCTACGAGAAGCGCGGCACGCCGAAAGAGGAGGCCGAGCGCCGCGCCTGGGCGACGGTCAACAAGTCGACGGGCGGGGGAAACAAGAGCGGCTCGGGACGGGGGAAAAAGTAAACAAGGCGCCGGCGAAGAAGGGGGGCCGTAAGGCTCCTCGTAGTCCACGGCCAAGCGCCGCGCCGTCGGTAAAAAGGCCGTCGCCACCCGCAAGCGGCGGGGGAAGTGAGGGTTCGCGAGCATTTGCCGCAGGTACGCGAATGCACGGGAACCCTGGATTGGGAACGCACGAACTCACCGAGAGGATAACCCATGAATGTCCAGGTAAACACTGACAACAACATCACCGGCAGCGATGAGCTTAACAGTCAGGTGGCGGGGTGCGTAGAGAGCGCCTTGGGGCGCTTCAGCGACCGGATCACTCGCGTGGAAGTCCATCTCAACGACGTCAACGGAAATAAGGCCGGGGACGACGACCACCGGTGCATGATGGAAGCGCGGCTCGGGGGGCTGCAACCGATCGCCGTGACCCATCAGGCGGCGACGCTGGACGAAGCCCTCGACGGGGCCGCCAAAAAACTGCAAAGGTCGATCGACAGCACCCTTGGCAAACTGAGCGACCACTAGCGATCGGACCGACCCTGATCGATCACCGGCAGGAGGCAACGAACCAGCGCCCCTGCGTTCGACGCCGGGTGCGACTACACTGTGTCGCATCGTGCCCGACGTCGTCCTCACCACCCTCAACGCCCGCTACGCCCACTCGTCGTTCGGGCTGCGCTACCTCATGGCGAACCTCCCGCCCGCGCTGCGTGAGCGCGCGGTAATGCTCGAGTTCGACATCGCCCAACGGTCCGTCGATATCCTGGAAGCGATCCTCGCGCGCTCGCCGAAGATCGTCGGCGTGGGCGTGTACATCTGGAACGCCGATGAGTCGCTGCGCCTTGTCGCCGACCTCAAGCGCGTCCGGCCCAACGTGATTGTCATCCTCGGGGGGCCCGAGGTGTCGCACGAGACCGATCAGCAACCCATCGTCGCTCTCGCCGACTACCTCATCACCGGCGAAGCCGACCTCGCCTTCGGCGAAATGTGCGAAAAACTCCTCGCCGGCAAACGCCCGCTGCAGAAGGTGATCGCCGCTGATCTGCCGGAGTTTGAGCGGAAGGGTTCGGAGGAGGGTTCAGGGTTTGGGATTCAGGGTTCAGGAAAGGCGAATGGTTCGTCTTCCTCTTCGCTGAACCCTGAATCCCGAACCCTGAAC
>JBBSLV010000389.1:0-4206 GCA_038233535.1 Tepidisphaerales bacterium
CAGGCCGAGCTTGTCGAGCGAGGCTTTCAAGTCCCCGACGGCGGCGTCGAAGTTGGCATTGGAGATGTGCATCCCGGCGTGGACCTGCGTCATCTCGCGGCCCTCGTAAGTAGCGGGCCCGCCGGTGGCGACGGAGATGAACTGCGCGATGTGTTTCTTCATCCGCGCGACAGCCTCGGCGCTGGCGTCCCACTCGATCGACCGGTTGCGCCGGAAGGAGAAGCCGCCTTGGGTGATGCCTTTGCGCTCCCAGTTCACGCGCGGGTCGGCCAGCGCGCGGTTGATCCAGTCGTCTACGATCGCTTTGACCCCCTGCTCCCCGCCCAGGCGCTCGTAGAGCGATTTCTTCGGCGCCGGCTCGTCGCCGCCGTCCCCGCGAAGCTGCTGGACTTTTGCGACCCGCTGCTCGGCGCGCTGGTCGGCCTCGCGGCTGCCGGAGGTGTGGAAATCGCGATCCTGCTGCTCCTTGTTGCCGCAGCCGATCAGCGTGACGAGGGAAACGATCACAGCGGGCACGAAACGTCGAAAGCTCGTCTTCTTGCTCATGTTGGATCAATCCTTTCAATCGCTCCTGAAGAAAGCTCACCACGGAGCCCGCGGAGAGGAAGAAAAATGAATTCCTCCGTGTCCTCCGTGGTAAAAACTTTTCTTGAATCTGATGTCGCAAATCTCTCACTCCGTCGCGCCGGCGGCGGGCGGGTCGACCACGGAGCCTGGGCCGAAATGTAAGCCCTCCACGTCCTCGGCCACATCCTGTAATCGGGGCAGATATGCCCGGATGAACGCGTTGCGCAGCACGTTTCCGATGATCTCGAGGAAATTCGTGTCCGGGCTCGACAAATCCCCGTGCAGCTCGACCACCGTCGCCACCTGATCGCGCGGTTGGTTCTTGAGAATCTCCGCGGCCCCCCCGATCAGCGCTTCCCAGAACACCTGAAGCGGGTTGTCCTCCTTCACGTCCTGGCGGCTGAGGATCTCCAGGTTGCGGAACAGGGGCTTCACGTATCCATCGAGCTGCCCTTCCTTCACGTCCATCTCGATGACCAGGTCGAACCACCCGTCCTCGAAATCGAACGAGCCATACGCGCGCGTCAGGTTGTTGGTCCTGGTCACGTCCAGCCCGATCAGCCGAAACACCATCTGGAACGTCGGCTTGTACGAGAACGGATCGATCTTCATCTCGTAATCGAGCTTCGCGTGGTTCATCGCCAGCGCGGTCGCCTTCACCGTCGCGACGAGGGGGGTGACGTCGTCGTGGATGTTCGTCAGATTTTCCACCGACGCCTGAAGGTCGTCGAGCGTCAACTCCACCGGGGGGTCGGTCACGACGGCGACGAACCGAATTTGCCCGTCCCGCACGACCGCGCTGTTGATCTTGAACGGAAACAGATCCTGAATCATGTCTAGCCACGGCCCGCCGGCGCCGGTCTGGTCTTCGCCCTCGGTTTCGCCGTCGACGAAGTTGAGCTGCGGCTGGTCGATGAGGATGCGGCCGACGAGCGCGCCGTTCAGCAGCGCGTCCCACTGGATCGCCAGGTCCAACCGTTTGGCGTGGAACAGCGGCGCGGGCACGTTGCCCGTGGTTTTGTTCAGCCGGATGTCTTCGATCGAGTAGGCGCCGCGCCAAAGATGGATCCCGACGTCCCCGATGCGTCCGTTGTAAAGCGGACTTTGATTGATCGCGCGGTTCACGTAATTGCGTACGGCCCACGGCATCGTCAGGCGGGCGCACACGAGCAGAAATATGATGACGAGCAACGCGGGAACCCCGCGCCCAAGCCACCGGTGTTTGCGCTTCCTGCGCGACGGTTTCGTCGCATCGTCGGGGGTCTTGGTGTTGGTTTCGCTTTCGCTCACGGCTCGGACAAACGTAAGCAAAAGCCGCACCGCGCGGAGCGCATGCGCGACGTGGAAGGATGGGAGCGGAATCTCCGGGGCTCCGCACGCGCCAACCCCATCTGCCCGCGTGCGGTTGCGGACGCGCCGCGGTCAGTGTTGGTGTTGCCTTCAATTTGGTGCAACAGGAAAGCGCTCACATGATCAACGGAGTCCATCGTACTGAACAGTTCGCGTTTCCCGCAACGGGGCGAACGTCGCACGGGTGAATGTCACATGGGGCGAGTCGTCACAGATCCGCGTTCGTGAAGTGGAACTTCACCCCCGCCGTCTCCGCCGCCGTCAACAGGTTTTCGGCGGCCTTGAGATCGCGGAGGATCGGGTTGGGCTGCTTGAAGTCGTTGAGGTTCGCCCCGACGTGCTCCGCCAGCGCGCGAACGGTCTTCAACCCCGGGGCGGCGTCGAACCACACCTCCGGCGGGAGCCGCATCTTGTCCGGATCGAACCCGTCGGCCTCCAGCTGCGCCCGCAGGACCACCTGGCTCTCCGACAGCATCGCCGTCACCGGTTCAACCCCCTTCCGCCGGGCGGCGGAGCTGAGCCGGTCCGACTCCCGCGCCAACGCCTTGCCCATGCTCTTGCTCTTCACATACGCCCCGGCGGCGTCGGGCAGTTCCTTCTCAAGTGTGACGACAAATGCCAGTGCCATGCTTGCTTCCCTCAAATCGGCCAACGGTGATGCACAGTACATGCATGCGGATCATGGAACACTGGCGAAAACGAAAGAGCGACCTTACAAAGCAATCGCCCGAAACAATTGTTCCATGCCGGGATTCGCACGAAGTCGCCATATGCGCTACCTCCTCGTCAACCACGTCGCGTTCTTCAAGAGCAACAAGCCCGGCCACGTGCTGATGGGCGACATGTGGCTTGAAGACCTGCGCGCCCAGGCGGAGGCGATCGCCGGCGTGGGCGGGCAGCTGAGCGTCGCCGTGCCGCTCGACGATTCCGGCGCGAAGCGCAACGGGTCGGGATCGAATCGATCCGGCAGCTTCAACCTCGTGGAAGTGCGCCCGGAAGACCACGGGTTCACGTACGTCCCGCTCGTGGGTTATCAATCGATGAAGGAGTACCTCCTCCGCCGAAGCCGGCTCCGGGCGCAGCTGCGCGACGCGATGCGGAACGTCGATATCGTGCAGATGGGCTACGGCGGCTATCCCATCGGGCTGGGGCAGGTCGTTTTCCCCATCGCGACGAAGCTGGGGAAAAAGCGGATCTGGATCTTCGACGGCGGCGAACCGTTCGTCCGTCTGGAACAACAGGCCGCGGCCATGCGCAACCCGGTCAAGCGCTTCGTCCGACGGTGGATGAACCGACGTTTCGTGGATTTCTGCCGCGAGGCGATCCGCACGGCCGACCTCACCTTCGCCCACAGCGACGCCCCGCGGCAGCGCTTCGCCGACGTGTGGAACGTCAACTGCCACCAGTTCAACCGCTCGTTCGTGACCGACGAGATCATCCTCAGCGACGAAGAAGCGAAAGCGCAGGAGGCCCGGCTGCTCGACGGTTCACGGCCGCTGCGTCTGGTCGTGGCCGGGCGGCAGATCGCCATCAAGGCAACCGACCACGTCCTGCGCGCGCTGGCCACGGCCCGGCAGCGCGGGGCGCGACTCGAGCTGGACATCCTTGGCGACGGCGAGGATCAGCGTCGAGACGTCTGCAAAGCCGAAAGTATCGGACTTAGCGCCGATGATCTGCACGGCGACACCCGAACCGCGGCCCTCGGAGATGGTGAGGTCGATACCTTCGTCCTTGTAGAAACCCTGTTCGAGTCCGTAATAGAACGGCGCCATCCAGCCGCTGAGATACCAGTTCAGGCGGAATGTCACCTCGTCCTGGGCGTCCGCCGCGGCGCCGCTGACGCGGCGGCCGGCGATGTCCCACGTCGCCACCAGGTGCTGGATGATCGAGGCATAGTCGCCCACGGTATAGACACCGAGGCGCTGGGGGACGACGGCGAAGCGGTCGAAGAGGTCGGGCTCGCCGCCGTCCGCCATCAGCCGCCCGGGCATGGCGATGATGCCGCGGATCACGTCGCGGAACGCGAGGATGCCGCCGGCCGGATCCTGGTCGAGCACCTCGGTCATCATGCGGGTGTAGAAGGTTTCGTGGCGGGCCTCGTCGCCGGCGATGATGCCGCAGATCCGCGCCAGGCTGTCGTCCCCCTGCTGCCGCGCGATGCGGCCGACGTTGCCGTGCGAGATGCGGGTGGCGCGCTCCTGGAAGGAGGTGTAGATCAGGATGTTGTAAGGATCGGGATGAGTTTTCGGATCGAAGCCGTTGGCGATGAGGTGGTGCACCGTTCGCTCG
>JBBSLV010000390.1:0-4188 GCA_038233535.1 Tepidisphaerales bacterium
AACTGGGGCCGGCAGAAGCTGACGGTGACGGTGGTCGAGTAAGAGAATTGAACAGTTCCGCATTTGTCAGTCGGTCTCGTCCTTCTTCTCATCCGCAATCACTTTCCCCGCCTCGCGCTTGGCTTGGCGGACTTCGCTGGTGCGCCAGTCGTCGTCGGGCGTCGGCAGTTCGTCGCCCAGCACGTCTTCGACGTAGAGCATCTTCACCCCCAGCACGACCACCGCCGCCAGCGGCCAGGCGAGCATCAGCCCGACGGCGCCGACGAGGATGCCCAGGAGAATCTGCGAGATGATCCCGATCGCCGGCGGGAGGTCGACGCTCTTGCGCTGGATCATCGGGGTGAGCAGGTTGCCTTCCACGTTTTGCAGTACGACGAACAGCCCCACCACCGCCAGCGCTTTCCCGGGCGAGATCGTCAGCGCCAGCAGCGTCGCCGGCACCATGGCGAACAGCGGGCCGAAGTTGGGGATGAAATTAAACAGCCCGGCGATGATGCCCAGCACGAACGCCAGCGGGATGCCCAGCGCCCATAGCCCAAGCGTCGTGGCGATCGAGACGACGGTCATGGTGATGCCCTGCCCGATCAGCCACCACTTCAGCGTGTAGCCCATCGCGCCCAGAACTTCACCCGCGCGCATGCGGCGGCGCTGGGGGACCAGGCGAATCGTGCCGCGGACGTACTGCTTAGGATCGAAAGCAAGAAACAAGCCGGTGAACAGCACGACGATGATCGCCGCGATCAAATCCATGAGGGTCGTGAGAAATCCCCCGAACCGGCCCACCAACATGTCCAACATCCCGCCGCCACCACCGAGCGGATTGGAGGCGCCTTCCGTGGCCTGCGCAGTCGTGGGGCCCGTCGTCGGGGGGGGCGCGGGGCCGAACTGGTCCAGCGCGAATCGGCCAAAGCCGGTGTCGCGCGCCTGGTCCTGGAAATTGTCCCATGCCGGTCCGATCGACTTCGACAGTTCGACGGCCTGCTTCATTAGGCTCGACGCCGCCAGCCACCAGAACCCCGACAGCGCAATGGCCAGCAAGAGGAGCACGACCCCCAGCGACCAGCGGTGCGACAATCGCGTGAAATGACTGACCAGTTCCGCCAGCGCCCGCAGGAAAATCGCGACAAGCACGCCGGCAAACAGCAGGAACAGGACATAGACCGAATACCACAGGAACAGGAACAGCGCGACGACGGCCATGCCGATCACGCTGGCGAGCAGCACTTTCTGTGAGAACCGCTCCTCGCGCTCGGGGGCAGGAGTGCTTGGGATGTTGCGCGCGGGTCGATCGGGTTGATGGGTCTCTTCGGAAGGGTTTGCCATACGTTGCTGAGTTTTCGCATGACGACCTCAAGTGCGGCAATGGGCAAACGGCGGCGTATCGTCGCGGAATGTTCCAGTCCGATCGGCAGTTGCGGTCCGCACGAACCGGCCCTAACGTCATGCGCATGCCCGTGGTTTCGAAGCGATTCGTGTGACACCGGTAAGCGTGGGTAAACGTGCCCCCCGCGGCCGCCGATGAACGTTTGATGCCCGACGCCGTGTCAATGATGCCTTATGTCACCGTTCCCCAACCCATTCGCAGCCCCGGCGGTGGCCGCGACGCGATCATATTCGTGCTCGTGGCGCTGGTTCCGTTTATCGGTCTGGCCGCGACGCTGACCGTGTGGATCGCCAACCCGCTGCGCTTCAACCCGCGCGGGACGCTGCGCGTGACGGACACGCGCCCCGCCAGCGGGGAGCGCAACGTCCTGCCCAATGAATTCATCGCCGCCGACCTGCACCTGCCGAACCGGGGCAAGGGCGTCGATGCCGGGACGATCAGCCCCGACACCGTGAAGCTCTACCGCGCCGGCGACGGTCAGCAGGTGAACGGTGTCGCCAACACCTCCGGCGCCGGGGACGCGCTGGTGTTCCAGCCGGCGGAAATGCTCGAACCGGACACCGCCTACACGTTCGAAGTCACCGCGGGATTAAAAGACACCGGCGGGACAAGTTTCGCGCCGTTCACCTCGACGTTTACCACCGCCGCCGGCGCGGCGACCAGCGACTATCCCGTCGCGTTCGAGAAAATCTCGCTCGGGCGGACGGAAAACGTCATCGTCTGTCTGGCGCTCGGTCCCGACGGCCATTTGTACGCCGGGACGTTCGACGGGCGCATCCTGCGCTACGCCATCCGTTCCGACGGCACGCTGCTCCCGCCGCAGGTCATCCAGACGATCCAGCAGGCCAACCGCGGACCGCGGCTGATCACCGGCATCCGCTTCGACCCCGCATCAACCGCGACGGAGCTCGTCCTGTGGGTCAGCCACGGCGCGATGGCGCTGGAGAAAGCGCTCCACTGGACGGGCAAGATCACGCGCCTCACCGGGCCGAACCTGGAGACGTGGCAGGACGTCGTGATCAACCTCCCGCGCGCGTACCGCGACCACCTCAACAATCAGCTCGCGTTCGGGCCCGACGGCGCGATCTACTTCAATCAAGCAAGCATGACCGCGACCGGCGCGCCCGACCGCAAATGGGACGGCCGGCACGAGACAGTGCTGACGGCGGCCATGCTGCGCCTGGACCCGGCGCTGGTGCGCGGCACGCTCGACGCAAAAACGGTCGACGGCGGGGGCAGCTACGACCCGAATCGACCGGGTGCGCCCCTGACGGTTTACGCCACCGGTGTGCGCGTGGGGTTCGATCTGCTGTTCCACTCCAACGGGTCGCTCTACGTCCCCATCAACGGTTCCGCCCGCGGCGGAAACACGCCGGGCAGCCCGGACAAATCCGTCCGCCGACTGGAGAACGTCTCCACCCAGCCCGACCTGCTCCTCCGCGTCGAAAAGGGCGGCTACTACGGACACCCCAACCCCGCCCGCCACGAGTACGTCCTCAACGGCGGCAACCCCACCGACGGCGAAGACCCGCTCGAGGTCCGCGAGTACCCCGTCGGCACCCGCCCGCCTTCCAACTGGAAGCCCCCGGCGTACGACTTCGGCAGGAGCGTTTCGCCCAACGGGGTGATCGAGTACCAGTCGAACACCTTCAACGGCGCCCTGCGCGGCAAGCTCCTCATCACCCGCTACAGCGGGGGGGACGATGTAATCATCCTCACGCCCGGAAGCGACGGAAACGTGGCCGAATCCGTCACCGGGGTCACGGGATTGAGCGGCTTCATCGACCCCCTGGACCTGATCGAAGACCCGAAAACCGGCAACCTCTACGTGGCGGAGTACGGGGGGCAGAAGCTCACGCTCCTGCGCCCGCGCGCTAGCGCGTTCAGCAAGGTGTTCCGCGAACGGGTGTCGCGCTGAGCGACGGCGAGAAATCCGGCAACAAATCCCTCCGCGCGACGTACCATCTACGTCCGCCGCGCCTGCGCATTGCCACGGCGGATGTGTCAAAATGATCGGCCGCTCCATGCGGCGCGGTCGGGCAAACAAACTCCGAGACATGAAGCTCGAACGTCATCGGTTGCGACTCGTCGTTGCGTTCCTGCTCTGGCTGTGCGCGCCGGTTTTCGCCACATCCCCCGCGCCCGCCACCCAGCCGCTGATCGACTTCGCCAAAGACGTTCAGCCGATCCTCTCCGAGAACTGCTACTTCTGTCACGGCCCCGACGGTGCCCACCGCAAGGCCGACCTGCGGCTTGACCTGCTCGATCCCACCGAAGGCCCCACCTCCCCCCGCGACGGCTACGCGATCCTCGTCCCCGGCAAGCCCGCCGAGAGCGAGATGATCCTCCGCCTCACGAACGAGGAGGAGTCGGAGCTGATGCCGCCCCCGAAGTCGAACCGGAAGCTCACGCCCAGGCAGATCGAGACGATCCGGCTGTGGGTCGAGCAGGGGGCGACTTGGGGCAAGCATTGGTCGCTGGTCGCGCCGGCTCGCCCGCACCAGCCGGTCGTGAAGGACGCGGCTTGGCCGAAGAACGCGATCGACAGGTTCGTCCTCGCGCGGCTGGAAAAGGATGGGATCAAGCCGTCGCCGGAAGCGGACAAGCCGACGCTTCTCCGCCGGGTGACGCTCGACCTCACCGGGTTGCCGCCGACGCCGGAGGAGGTTGACGCGTTTGTCGCGGACAAGACGACCGATGCGTACGGGAAGGTCGTCGACCGTCTCCTCGCCAGCCCGCGCTACGGCGAGCACATGGCATGGAGCTGGCTCGATGTCGCCCGCTACGCCGACACCAACGGCTAC
>JBBSLV010000391.1:0-4187 GCA_038233535.1 Tepidisphaerales bacterium
CTCCCCGTGGGCAAGGAGGGTGTACAGCTCCTCGCTTACTTTGACCGGACCTTCGCCGGCTTTGGCGCACAGTCGCATGAGTTCACTGGTGGGCCGGTAATCGCTGGCGATATCCTCGATTTCGGCAATGCGACCATATGCCGCCCGGGAGGCGATTGCGGCCGCTTCCTCGGATGCGGCGTATACAATCAGACGTGCTTGCACGCCCATGTGCAGTTGAGCATACTCGTACCGTTCCAAGGGCGGCGCCGAACCATCGTGGCGCACGCGGGCGCAGCTGCCATTGCCCGCGCCGATCCACACCATCGCAAGCAGCATTGCAGCGCATCGCCGTTTCGGTTGTAGAACCATCAGTTCCTCTTGTCTGGAGTATACGTTGACGGGTCAATCCTTGGACGACCGGCGTCGCGCGTCGCGCCCGCTGGGCATCGTGTTGTTGTCGATCGTGATCTCGACCGGGTGCGTCACGGCGCAGCGGGAGGCTTCGACTCAGGAGGCGCCCGCGCCTGCATCCGCGCCTGCGGACGCGCCTGCTAAGCCGCAAGCGGCGCCGAAAAAGCTCGAACCCTTCACGCAGACCATCCCGGGCTCGCTCGTCACGTTCGACATGGTGCCCATCCAGGGGCGCGTCGCCAGGACCGGTCCCGGCGGGACGTCGGCGGAGTTCCCGGCCGAGTCGTTCTGGATCGGCAAGCATGAGGTCACCTGGGACGCGTTCGACATCTTTGTCTTCCGCATGGACCTGACCGAGAAGGAGCGGACGCTCGACGGGCGCGACGCGAAGAGCCGTCCGAGCAAGCCGTACGGCGCGCCCGATCGCGGCTTCGGCCACGCGGGGTATCCGGCTTTGGGCATGACCTACCACTCGGCGCAGATGTACTGCCAGTGGCTGTCGAAGAAGACGGGCAAGAAGTACCGGCTGCCGACGGAGGTCGAGTGGCAGTACGCCGCCATCGCCGGCGCCGAGCAGACGCCGGCGGCGATGGGGCCGGATGCGCTGGCGAAGGGCGCGTGGTACTGGGACAACGCCGAGGACAAGACGCACCCGGTGGGCAAGAAGGAGCCGAATCCGTGGGGCTTGCACGACATGCTCGGCAACGTCGCCGAGTGGGTCACCGGCCGCGACGGCACGGCGGTCGCGATGGGCGGGAGCTACGACGACGACCCGGAGGACGTGACGATCGGCTCGCGCAAGCTCCCGAAGCCCGAGTGGAACGCGACCGACCCGCAGAACCCCAAGAGCAAATGGTGGCTCTCCGATGCGCCGTTCATCGGGTTTCGGGTGGTCTGTGAGGAGTAATCCTTCGTAGCGCGGGTTTTTAACCCCGTGCCTGTTTTCGAGTGAGAATGAGAACACGGGTTGAAAACCCGTGCTACGAAGAAAAGGAGCATTGATGCAACCTGCGAACAGCCCCACCCGTCGCGACATGATGAAGACGTCCGCCGCCCTTTCCGCAGCGGCGGTCTTGTCGTCGCTGGGCAGCAACTTCGCCCACGCGGCGGGCTCGGACGCGCTGAAGGTCGGCATGATCGGTTGCGGCGGGCGCGGCACGGGCGCGGCACGCGACTGCGCCCAGGCGTCGCCGCGCACGCGGATCGTCGCGATGGGCGACTTGTTCCAGGACCGCCTCGACACATCCCATGCGAACCTCAAGGAGCTTGGCGAGCAGTTCAAGGTGACCGACGACGGCGCGTTCGTCGGGTTCGACGCCTACAAGCAGGTGATCGACAGCGACGTTGATTACGTGCTGCTCTGCGAGCCCCCGGGCTTTCGCCCGCGCAGCGTCGCGTATGCGATCGAGAAGGGCCGGCACGTGTTCGCCGAGAAGCCCATCGCCGTCGATGCCGCCGGCGTGCGCGCTTTTCTCGCGGCGATGGATGTCGCGAAGTCGAAGAACCTCGGCGTCCTCGCGGGCACCGTTTTCCGCCACCATCAGACGCACGTCGATGCGATCAATCAACTGCACGAAGGGGTGATCGGCGACATCGTCGCCGGGTATAGCTACTACAACACCAACGGGCTGTGGCATCACCCCCGCAAGCCCGAGTGGTCGGACATGGAGTGGCAGTGCCGCAACTGGCCGTACTTCAACTGGCTGAGCGGGGACCACATCGTCGAACAGAACGTGCACCGCATCGACATCCAGAACTGGGTGATGAAGGGATCGCCCAAAAGCGCCTACGCGATGGGTGGGCGGCAGGCGCGCATCGACCCGATGTACGGGCACATCTACGACCACTTCGCCGTCGAATACGTGTATGAGAATGATCAGAAGCAGGACGTGCGGATTATCAACACCTGCCGCCAGCAGGACGGCACGGACACGCGCGTGACGGAGTACTACGTCGGCACGAAGGGGACGGCCGAGCCGAGCAAGGGGCCAAAGAGCGAGCATCGCGCGCGCCCGCTGCCGCTGGCCAAGGGGTACATCCAGGAGCACCGCGACCTGATCAAGAGCATGGAAAACGGCAAGCCGCTGAACGAGGGGCAGATGGTCGCCGACTGCACGCTGGCGTCGATCATGGGCCGGATGAGCGCGTACACCGGGAAGCTGATCACCTGGGAGCAAGCGCTGGCCGCCGAGGAAGACACGTTCCCGAAGGCACTCGACTTCGCCTCGATGCCCGTCGCCCCCGTGGCGGTGCCGGGGAAGGCGTAGAAGATGCCGGGGTGACACGATGACAAGATGCTGGGGTGATTGGTGACGGGACAGATTTTCACCTTGTCATCCCCTCATCCCCTCATCTTGTCACGTTCGCCTTCTTGTCAACAGCGTGGAACAAGAAAGCCCCGGTCTCGCGACCGGGGCTTCCTTGGTTGATGGGATGAAACCGGAGCGTTACTCGGCGGGGACGAAATCATCCACGTCGGTGCTGATCTCGCTGCTGTTGCGGTCGAGGATCCGGTCGCGGGCGGCGGGGTCGTTGTTGAAGATGAACCAGTCGGTGCCGCTGTTGCCGGCCAAGATGTCGACGGCGCCGTCGTCGAACACGCTGGTGTCGGGGTTGAACAGGCCGGCTCGAAGGGTATCGACGCGGTCGGTGTAGGTTCCCGAACCGTTCCAGATCGCACTGATCTGCCGGAGCGTGGCGGAGTCGTTGTCGTGGAGGGTGAAGCCGGCGACGAGGATGTCGTCGGCAGCCATGCCCAGGATGATGTCCGCGCCGTTGCCGCCGATGAGCAGGTCGCGCCCGCCGAAGCCGATGACGACATCGTCACCGTTGCCGGCGACGAGGATGTCGGCGCTTGCGCCGCCGGAGATCCGGTCGTCCCCGTCGCCGCCGTAGGCTTCGATGATGGCCGTGACGTTGGGCGCCACGGCGATCATGTCGTTGCCCGCGCCGCCGTACACGACGATGCGGTTGCCGGCGAACGGGACGGCCACCCCGTTGACGGACACGTTGGTGCCCTGGCTGTTCTGGGTGATGACGAAGCCGTCGGCGCCCGTCGTCCCGCCGAGGATCAGCGTGTCACCGTCCGTCGCCGTGTTCGTGACGTTGACGATCGCCTCGTCAACCGCCGTGGCGCCGCCGCGGGTCACCTGCAGCCGCACGGTATACGTGCCGGCTGCGGCGAAGGTGGTGTCTGCTTGGGCGGTGAAGGCATCGTCGAAGGCGCCGTCGTTGTCCAGATCCCAGGCGAACGTCGCATCGGCGGAGGGATCGGCTGAGCCGATGAACGTCACCGTCTGCTGCGTCACGGCGGATTGATCGGGGCCGGCGTCGGCGGTGAGGCTCGGCGCGGGCGCGTTCTCGAACACGTACAGCGCACCGGTGCCCCCGTTGGGCTTGGCGTCGGCGAGGACGAAGCCGTTGGCCGACGCGCCCGCGGTCAATCCGAACCCGAACGTTGCGGGCGAGGGGTCGGCGATCGCTTCGGCATCGCTCAGCGACTGCGTGGCCGGCGAAACGGGCGTGCCTTCGGTGTAGTCGAAGACGTAGGCGGATACGTTGCCCTGCCCGGACGCGGCGCTCGGGGCGGTGACGAGCAACTCGCCGGCGCGCACGACGACGTCGATGCCGAAAAGGGTGTCCGCCTCGCCGCTGATCGTGAGCAGCGGGGCGGGGTTGTTATTCGGGTCGTCGGCAATCGACGGGAACACGTAGACGACATCGCTGTGGGCGTCGCCGACGATCACCTGCCCGTTCTGGCCGTATGCGATCGAGACCGCCGACGGCTGAACGAC
>JBBSLV010000392.1:0-4185 GCA_038233535.1 Tepidisphaerales bacterium
CCCCCCCCCCCCCACGTCGAGGGTGCAAGGGTTTCGGTCGCTCCATTCGTGTTGCGCAGTGTGTATCATTTCGCGCGGATGGGTCTTTCGTCCATCCATCCGCGACTTCGTCCCAGGAGTGTTTCGTTTGACTTCCAAGCCTGCTTCAACGCCCGCCATCCGCGTCGCTGATCCTGTTGACTCGCTGCGGTTCATGTTCGGCGTGGGCATCGAGTGCTCGTACCCGGTGATCGAAGGGGGGCATCGCGTCGACCAGCTGCGCGACACGGGCCACTACGAGATGTGGAAGACGGACCTGAAGCTCGTGCGCGAGCTGGGGCTGCGATACCTCCGTTACGGCCCCCCGATATACAAGATCTTCATCGGGCGCGGTCAGTACGACTGGTCGATCCTCGACCCGGTCATGCAGGAGATGCGGCGGCTGGGGATCGTGCCGATCATCGACCTGCTGCACTTCGGGCTGCCCGACTGGCTGAAGGATTTCCAGAACCCCGAATGGCCGGACTGTTTCGCCGAGTACGCGCACGCGTTCGCCGAGCGGTATCCGTGGGTGCGGTATTACACGCCGGTGAACGAGATCTACGTCACCGCGATCTTCTCCGGGCTGTACGGGTGGTGGAACGAGCGGCTGATGAGCGATCACGCATTCGTCACCAACGTGAAGCACTGCTGCCGTGCCTCGATCCTCGCGATGCGCGCGATCCTCGACCTGCGCCCGGATGCGATCTTCGTCTTCAGTGAATCCACCGAGTACGTCCACCCCGGCAGCCCCGACATGGTGCAGCAGGCGCACTTCATGAACGAGCGAAGGTTCCTCTCGCTTGATCTGCTCTTCGGACACGACGTCAGCGCGACGATCTATCGTTATGTCCTGGACAACGGGATGACGGCCGACGAGTACGACTGGTTCATGAAGCACCGCCAGCTTCGCACCCACTGCATCATGGGGACGGACTACTACATCACGAACGAGCACGTGCTGAAGACGGACGGCAAGAGCATCCACGCCGGCGACGTGTACGGGTACTATGTGATTACGCGGCAGTATTTTGACCGTTACCGCTTGCCCGTCATGCACACGGAAACCAACCGCACCGCCAAGCACGCGACGGAGTGGCTGTGGCGCGAGTGGCTGAACCTCCTGCGCCTGCGCGAGGACGGGGTGCCGATCATCGGATTCACGTGGTTCGGGCTGGTGGACATGAAGGACTGGGACACGGCGCTGACGAAGGTTCAGGGGAACGTGAACACGGTGGGCCTGTACACGCTGCAGCGCTCGCCGCGCAAGGTCGCGAAGGAATACCGGCGACTGGTCGAGGAATACTCGCACCTGCCGATCAGCTCGAGCAAGTTCCCGATCCTGACGGCGTGACATTGAGCCAGTCCCACTGCTCCAACTGCAACTTGCCGTCTGCGCCGAGTTGATACGCCGCCCCCAGCGGCAGCGGCGCGAAGTGCGGACCGTGCCCCACGGGAAGTCCATAGGCGATGGGGACGCTCAACCGTCGTCCGACCGTGCCGAAGATCTCGTCGAACGCCTCGCGCTCGGTGAACGTCCGCCGCAGCGATATTTTTTCCGTCCCCTCGGCGTTGGCCCAGCACTGGTTGTCCTCGTCCTTGCAGTTGCAGAAGTCGCCCAGAACGATTGCGGCGGCGCCATCGAACATGCACGCCTGGGCAAGGTGGGTCACGACGCGGTCGATGCGGTAGTACGGCTCGCCAAGATCCTCGAAGAAGAGGATCTTTCCCGCCGCCGACGGCTGATATGGCGTGCCCGCGAGGTTCTGCCAGAGCGTGAGGTTCCCCCCGATCAATTCCGCGCGAATGGGCGCCGTGGGGGGCGCGGTGAGCCATGACAGCGACGCGCGCGACCAGGGCGCGTCGGCGCGCCGCCCCTTCACGTATGCGACGATGGCAGCGAATTCCGCGGGGTCGAGCGACGAGAAGTTCACCGCCGCCGGCATCGGGGCGTGCAGCGTCGACCAGCCCCATCGCGTGCGGACGAACTCGTGCAGCACCGTGACGTCGGAGTAGCCGACGAGCAGCTTTTTCGGGGGAATACCATGACGGGCGGTGGATTCGTCGAGCAGCGGGAGCAGCCTTGCCGCGCCATATCCGCCCCGCGCGGCCCAGAGCACGGGCAGGGTCGGATTGGTCGCGCAGCTGTACAATGCGCCGGCGCGTTCCTGATCCGTCCCCGCGAAGGTGAAATGCTGCTTCGCCACCTGTTCGTGCACGATCGGATCGAAGCCGCGCGCGCGCAGGTGGTGCACGCCGCGCTCAAACTCAAACATCGGCACCGTCGACGACGCCGCGAAGATGCCGACTCTCAGATTCGCTTCGCCCATGTCATTCCGTTGCAACCGCACAGTGATGACACCGGCGTCCGGCAGCGACACGCCGATGCCGCTGGGACTTACCCGCCGATGCGGCTCATCTGCTCATTGCCGCGCTTCGAGTGCACGTCCGGCTTCAGACGAACGCAATCCGTCATGGCGGTCGCGAGGGATGTGCGTCGTGAAGTGGTGTCGACCGCGCCGCGGAGGATCGGGCGGATGTCCACTTCGCCGCCCTCGAAGAGGCAGCTGCGCAGCACCCCGTTGGCGGTGAGGCGCAACCGGTTGCAGGTGTCGCAGAATGGGGTGGACATGGCGCTGATGAAGCCGATGCGCCCGAGGGGGTCTCCATGGGCGAGCCGGTAGACGTTCGCCGGGCCGACGCCGGCTTCGGTTCGGCGGTCGACGGGCGTTAGGGGTCCGAGCTCGCGCTCGATGCGGTCGCGGACTTCCGTTTCCGAAATGAACGCGTCCGCGCCGCGGTCCTGCGCGCCGCACCCGCCGCTCGGGCCGAGTTCGGAATCGTCGACCGTGGCACGGGCTTCCAGCCCGTGGCTTTGATCCGCTGTTGAAGACACGGGCTGGAAGCCCGTGCCACGATGCATCACCGCCGCGTCGCCCAAGGGCATGTACTCGATGAAACGGACGGTCAGCCGGCGCGTCAGTGACAGACGCGCGAAGTCGACGAATTCGTCGTCGTTCGTGCCGCGCATCGTGACGCAATTAATCTTCAGCGAGCGCAAACCCACCGCTTCGGCGCGGTCCAGGCCGCGCAGGACGGTGGCTAAATCTCCGGTGCGCGTGATCTTTCGAAATCGCTCGGGTTTGAGGCTGTCGATGCTCACCGTCACGCGATCGATGCCCGCCTCCTTCAGCGGCTGCGCGAGTTCTTCCAGCAGGAAGCCGTTCGTCGTCAGTGAAAGATCCTCGATGCCCTCGACCTGACGTAGCATGCGCGTGAGATCGGTGATGCCGTGACGAATCGTCGGCTCCCCGCCGGTGAGCTTGAAGCGGCGGATGCCGTGCACCTCGACCGCGGCGCGGACGACGTCGCGGATCTCCTCGAACGAGAGGATGTCGTCCTTGGGCAGCCAGCGAACGCCCTCCTCGGGCATGCAGTAGACGCAGCGGAAATTGCACCGGTCGGTCACGCTGATGCGCAGCACGCGTACGGCCGCGATCGAGCGCGGACCGGTGTCAAATATCGCGGCCGGAGCGGGTGAAGACCGCGCTTTGGAAATTTCGAGGATAGGCAAACGCACCGCATTGATTCTAGCATGAGAGGTTACAGGAATGGGTTGGAATTCCAACTCGAACCGATTTGACGGTTCTTGCGACCTTTGTAATATGCGCCACGCTTGATTTTGTAGTATGCGATACGCTTCACCCGCCGGGTGAATGCGAAAGCGAAGCACACGATTTGCCTCTTTGAAGGAGCTCCGATGAAGACCCGACGATGGCTGGCCACGCCTCTGATTGCCGTTACGCTGCTGATGACGATCTCATCGGCCGCCAGTGCGCAGGTGCTGCAACAGGTGCCCGGCGATGCGCTGGTCGTGATCAAGATCCGCAACCTCCAGGACGTCAGCACGAAGGCTTCGGGCCTCATGCAGGCGATGGGCGTGGCAAATCTGAACCCGGCGATGGCGGACCCTCTCGCGTCGGTCCAGCAGCAGACGGGCATCGCCAACGGGCTGGATAAGAACGGCGACATCGCGATTTACATCCCCGCCACGTTCATGGACGACCTCGAGGCCGAGCAGAAGCCGGCGGTGATGCTCTGGCCGATCACGGACTACAAGGCGTTCATCGGGAACTTTCCCGAAGCGCAGACGGAAGGCGGAGTTAC
>JBBSLV010000393.1:0-4184 GCA_038233535.1 Tepidisphaerales bacterium
ACCACGCCCGCCGCCCGTCAGGGCGACGACGGCGAGACCCCCGAGGGCGACCCCGAAGAGGTCCAGGCCGTCGAGGCATTTCGCGCCGTGGTCGACACCGTCGCGCTGCTCGATCAGACCCCGGTGCTCGACGACCAGCGCCAGCGGCTGTTCCGCACGAGGGCGCTGTTCGTGAACCTCGCCCCGACGAAGTTCCGCGGCGCCATCGCCCTCGCCGACGGCGCTGAGCCTAACCAGCGGACGCGCCAGGACGGCAAGCACGAGCAGTTTCTTCGCATTCTCCAGGACGGGAAGGACGTGGGATACATGTACGTGGTTGAGAACGAGGAGAAGCGCGGCGCGATGGAGGGGTTGTCCGTCGGCGTCCGCTCGCGCACGACGCTGCCGACTGAGCCTCCCACCCCAGCCGCCGCGAATGCCGACAGCGACAAGCCCACGGCCGCGAGCGCGATGGTCAAGACCGACGCCGAGTCGCTCATGTGGATGAGCCTCGACCGCAAGCACGAGACTTGGCGGGCGCTGACGGTGACCGAGGACGGGAAGAACAAGGATCACGCGACCGAGATCGGCGCCAGCGACCGGCAGGTCGAGCGCGTGCTGGACAGGGATCTGCCCGTGGGCGAGAAAATCGACGAGCGCAACCCGCCCGTGCGGCACGAGGAGGTGTACACGCTGACGGTGACCACCGCCTCGACGCAGGTGAACGCCGAGCCGTTCACGCAGTCGCTCCCCCCGTTCTACGTGCCGCAGGCGATGGGCCACCTGCTCCCGCGGCTGCTGCCGCTGAACGAACCGAAGTCGTACATGTTCGCCTCCTACGTCGGCGAGACGCGCGCCGTGATGTCGCGCTACGTCGAAGTGGGCCGCGAGCAGAGCGTCACGCTGGACGGAAAAAAGCACGTGGCGGTGCCCGTGACAGACCGGTTCGGGCTCGAGGGCTCGATCACGACGCACTGGATGAGCCCCGAAGGGAAATACCTGGGCAGCACGAATGACGATTCGAAGGTGACCGTGCTGCCGACAGACGATGCAACCCTGCGCAGAATCTGGACCGACGCAAAGCTCACCGCGCCCGACCGCGAACCTGAAAAACGCTAAGGCAACCCCTGGGCGTGCACGCTTGGGCATGCATGGACGCAAAAGGTAAAGTTGGCGCTCCCGAACGACCGATAAGACCAAGCGATGCTCCGCACCACCGCAAAAATCCTCGGGCTTTTCGTCCTCGTCATCGCGGGGTCTGCCGGAATCCTCGCCTATCACAACCACTTCTCCGCCGAGCGCAAGGTCGAGCGGCTCGAGGAGGAGAAAAAGCAGTTGGCGCAGATCGTCAAGCGATTGAGCGCGGAAAAGCGCGTCGCCGAAGTGCTCGTTGAGAACCAGCAGACGGTCGACGGCGAGTTGCAGACGACGCTCCTGTTCGTCGAGTACGCCAAGGACGGCACGACGCTCCCGCCGAAGTCGTTCAGCTTTGTCGGGAAAATGGCCCACATCGACGCGATGGTCATCAAGTTTGACCGCGGCTTCATCGAGGCCGACGACGCGCTCCGCGGGCACAGCATCGCGCTTTTCACGAAGATCTACGGCGACAAACAGACCCCCGCGGAGGGTTCGCACATCGACAAGCCCGGCACGATCCCATCCGTCTACCGCGGCGTCGATCCGCGCGTGAGCCGGTTCGAGATGGAGCTGTGGCAGAACTTCTGGAAGCTCGCCGACGACCCCGCCTACCGCGAAAAGCACGGCGTGCGCATCGCCAACGGCCAAGGACTGTGGGGTCCGTTCGAGCCTGATAAAATCTACACGATCACCATCGAATCCGACGGCGGGTTGAACATGACGAGTGAACCGCTTCGCGGGATTTATCGCGAAGCGCTGAAGCGCAAGAGCACGCTGTAGGGGCGAAAGCACGAAATCCCAAGGCATGGTTCGCGTTTGAGCTTTCTTTCTGGGATTTGGCGCTTGTTTCGGATTTCGTGCTTAGGATTTCGTGCTTGATGCGCGACGATTCCCCCTTGCCCCTCCGTCCCCCCGAGCCCAACGAGGTTCCCATACGCCCCACCCCTGCCCCGCCCTGGGTGGCGCTGCTGGCGGCTTGGCTCGGGCTGATCATGCTGATCGCCGCGATCGTCTTCCCCTTCCTCCCCGGCAGCCGCGATCCGCGCGCCGAGCTGGAACACGCCAAACCGTATTCCTTCGCCGACAAATTCCTCCCGGTCCCGATGTACGGCGTGACGTTCGCCCTGTTCCTCGGCATCGTCGTCCTCTGGCAGATGCGCAAAGAATCCCGCCCGCTCCCGGACGCGCTCGTCGCGCAGCGCGCCCAAGCCTGGACCGGCATCGCCCTGGCGCTGCTCGCGACGATCGTCCTCTACGTCTACGTCGCGTTGCGAGGCCCGCGCTAACGCCTATCATCGGGCGTGAATATGACCGTAAAGGTGAACGGACAGGACCGCGACGCGTCGGCGGCGGGTAGAATATGGTCCGGGGAGCACTGTGCCCGGGAGGCATGACCATGGCTACGATCAGCATCTGCGTCCCCGACCACCTCCTGCGCCAGGCCAGGTCCCGCGTCAGCAAACGTGGACATGCGACGGTGGAGGATTATCTGCTCAGCTTCATCCACGCACTGGCCTTGGAGGGCGAGCCGATTGATGCCGCGACGGAGGCGGCGCTGCTCGAAGGACTGGACTCCCCGCTCGTGGAGATGACCGATGCCGACTGGGATGCCAAGCTGGTGCGGTACGATCAGCGCCGCCGCACTGCGCGTTCACGCGGTAACGTGCGATGAACGTCCGGCTGGTCGTGCGACGGCGGGTAGATTCAGACACCGATGAAATTGCCGATTACATCGGAAGCCACAACGAGGATGCCGGCCGGCGGTTCCTCATCGCTGCGCTGCGCGACTTCCAGTTCCTGCGCAAGAACCCGAAAGCGGGCGCCATCCGTCACTCCGCGAAGCCCAGCCTCAAGGCGTTGCGTTCCTGGCCCATCAAAGGGTTCGAGAATTATCTTGTTTTTTATCTGTCGAAGCGTACCCGCGTCGAAATGGTGCGTGTCCTGCACGGCGCACGCGACGTCGCCCGACTCTTCGACGAGCGATCGTAAAACGATCCCGCGCCGAACTGGAACATGCGACGATCATCCTCTACGTCCACGTCGCTTTGCGAACCCCGCGCTAACGCCTATCATCGGGCGTGAATATGACCGTAAAAGTGAACGGGCAGGACCGCGACGTGACCGACGGCACGACCGTCCTGGCACTGATTGAGCAGCACAACCTCACGCCGCGGAATGTCGCGGTGGAGCTGAACCGCCGGCTGATCCGCACGGAGAAGTACGACACGGTTCTCAAAGCAGGCGACGAAATTGAAATCGTGACGTTCGTGGGTGGGGGGTGAGCGGGCCGGGCGGGGGAGCCTGGATGATCAGGAAGCGCGTCGGGCTCGTTACCCTCACGACGCCCGCTTCTGCTTCGCCTGCGCCCGATTGAGGTCGTGGTGCATTTGCAGATTCAGCCACAACTCCGGCGACGTGCGCAGCGCCGCGGCAAGATCAAGGGCGGACTCCGCCGTGATGCTGCGTTTGCCGTTGATCAGCTCATTGAGCTTCGCCGCCGTCCATCCCAGGCGTCGCGCAAACTCCCGCTGCGAGGTGCCCGCCGGCGCGAGGAACTCCTCTTGCAGCATGGCCCCGGGATGAATTGGGTTCGGTGGACGCATTCGTACTCCCAAATTTAGTGATAGTCCGCAATTCGCACGTCGCGGCATCCGTCGTCCCATTGGAAAACGATGCGCCACTGGTCGTTGATGCGAATTGAGTAAATGCCCTTGAGCTCTCCCTTCAACGCTTTAAGCCGGTTGCCCGGTGGGACGCGAAGGTCCCCCAGCCGGACCGCCACGTTCAAGTATTGCAGCTTGCGCTGCGCGATGACGCGCAACTCCTGTGGGAAACGTCGCGTGACGGCAGTAACACGGTCGAAGAACCGATCCTCCGCGAGCTGCCCGCGGAATGAGATAATCACGTTATCGGAACATGATAATAACGTGGCTGTGAATCGCAAGATCTGCGCAGATAAGGTCTGCTTTCGATCGCGCCAGGAAGATGCCGCGACCCGCAAGCGGTTCGGCTGTTAAACGGCGGCGGGATCGGATTCGATGGGCAGGGGCGCCGGCGCGTCGGCGATG
>JBBSLV010000394.1:0-4180 GCA_038233535.1 Tepidisphaerales bacterium
CTTCCCGACGAGTGGATCGAGTCGTACTCCCAGCGCATGGCCGCGCAAATCATCCCCGACCCGCGCCCCCTGTTCATCGGCGGCGTGTCATTCGGCGCGATCGTCGCGCTCGAAGCCGCCCGCCATCTCCCCGCCGCCGGCGTCTTCCTCATCGGGGGCGGGATGTCATACCGGATGATCACCTGGCCATTCCGGTGGATGTGCCACCTCGCCCCGCTCGCGCCGCTGCCAATCGTGCCGTGGCTGCTGAAGCTGTTTCCGATCGGGCTGGACGTCATCGAGAAGTTGACCGATGAGCAAAAGCAGTTGTACGTCCGCATGAGCCGCGTAACCCCGCCCGCGATGATCCGCTGGGGCGCCCACGCGATGACGCGCTGGTCATTCGCCGGCCCCGCTCCCGCGCCGCTGCACGTGATCCACGGTCACGACGACCGCATCGTCCGTCCGAACCAACTGACCGTTGACCGCACGATCCCCGGCGGACGCCATCTCATCAGCCTCTCGCATCCGCAGGTCGTCAACGATTTCCTCGCCCAAACGATCCGCCGGACCCTTTTCCCTGCCGACAAACCCCTGCATTGAGCGACACGCCATCCCCGCGCTCGCCCCCGCGCCTACGTTGCCGCCACGGGAAATCCCCGCCTCGCTTCGCGCCGCCGCTTCCGCCACCCCCGCACCGGCGCGATCGCCGTCAGCAGCGGGAGGAGCCAGAGGGGGAGGATGACCTCTGTGATCGATGGTGACCCCACAGCCCCGGAACCTCCTGCGAAGTTGAATCCGAGCCCAAGCCATGGCACGAGTGAGATCCGCCGCAGCATCGCACTGGTCTTTGGACGCAAAGCAGCAGCGTCGATCGCCATGGAGCCGCCCCACGAGGTGACACCAACGTCGCTGACGTACGTCGAGTTGATCAGGAGTCCGTCAATAACCGCGACCGACGCCTGAATCTGCCCTTGTGTCCAGACCTGATAGCCACAGAAGAACGACCGCCCGACCCCCATCGCCGACAGGACGCACACCACCGCCGACACTAGCGTCAACGCGTTCGCGATTCGTCGGGGCATGAGCGGATTGTAACGGGAACCCAGCCCCTACGCGGCTTCGGGCAGTTGACGGAGGAGAACGGAATCGCCCACGAATGAACACGAATCGTCACGCATCATTCGTGCTGATTCGTGTGATTCGTGGGCCATCATTCCCCCCGGCGCGGGCGCCGCGGGCAGCGCGCGCGTCACATCGTATCGCGCGCCCGGCGCGGGCAGCGCTTCGGGCGTCGCGTTCACGTGTTCCAGATACCGATCCCGCAGCTCGCGCGCCGCGGCGATCAGCTTCGGATCGCACGCGTGCTTCTCGCGAACGATTTTCGCCCGCGCCGCCGAAGCCGGTTTCGCCTGGGGTTTGTCCTGCTCGATGACGCTCCGCTCCGCCATCGGCGACGCCTGCGCCCGAGGGGGACCAAACTGCATCCCCGCCCGCGGCTTGACCGTCGGCGCCTGCGGCCCACCCGTGCTCCCCACCACCGGTCCCTTCACCCGTCGCCGCACCGGCGCGCGTTGCTCCTCCGCCTGCGCGTGTTGCGTGATGGCGTCTGACTTCATCACCGGCATCGGATCGCTCCACCGCAATCCCGGCGGAATCGGCAACACCAGCCGGTCCTCGCGCATCGCCCCCTGATCCGTCTTGGCCGGGAACCACCAGGGCGTGGGCGATTGCCGATTGCCGATTTGCGATTTGCGATTGGAATTCGATTCATTCGACGCTTGGCAATCGGCAATCGGCAATTCCGTATCGATCCGCCGCTGCCAGAAGATGTGTACGCGCTTCTTCCCCGTGCTCCCGGCGCGAAACGCGATCGGCACGAACCCTAAACTCTCCCAGAAGTAATTCGCCGCCAGGTCCTGCGCGCACCAGCAACAATACAGCCGACACCCGTACGCGCTCCGCTCGAACACCGCTTTGATCAGACTCGCCCCCACGAGCTTCCGCTGATCCCCCGGCACAACGCACAGCTGATAAATCACCCCCAACTCATCGCGCTTCAGATACCGATCGCGGGATGCGCAATACCCCAACGGCTCGCGCGTCTGTGCGTTCTCCGCGATCAATATCCACTGATTCGAAACATATCCTTCCAGCTGCGCCCGCGGGAAGAACCCCAGCTGCTTGTGATACTGCTTCTGCAATTGATCCAGAAACGGAATGTCCCCCGCCGTCGCCACGCGCACCGCCATCGGTCCGACGCGCGGTTGCGGAACGATCAACTCCCGCGACGCCGGCGACGTTGTGCTGATGATCTCGTTCATACGTTCACCGAGAGAAGCCGAAGGATCTCGGCCTACGCGGCCGATCCACCATGCGGCGCGTTCCGAACGGCCTGCTGCCTAAGGCGGAAACGGCAACGCCAAGTCCATCACCCCACCCCACGCCCCGCCGCCCTCACTCGCCACGATCCCCGTGTTTCCCGGCGCCGTCAGATGCACGCCCGTGCCGACGAACTCCTTGTCGTCCACGAGGTTCATCCGCACCGTCTGCGGATCAACCAACACAGCCGGTGGTGAATTGATCCACAACAAACCGAGCGCCCCGTCCGTCACTTCGATGACGCCTTCCACCAGCTGCGCGATGTCGATCGGCTGATTGAACGAAAGCGTGATCGAAGGCGCCGCGCTATACACCGCCGCCACCAGCACCAGCCCCACAGGGGGGGCCGGCGTCGGCGGCGACGATACACGCTGTCGCCGCCGGCGCTGTGGACGGGGTCGGGTGATGAAATCGGGGGGGTGTGATTGGCGTCGTCTTCATGGGTTAAGCCGCGATCTTCGCGCTCTGGGGCGCAACCATCGCCGACATCGCCCCGCCGATCTCGGTCGTGAAGTTGACGTTGAACTGGGCCCACGGCCCGGCCATCGTCGAGCGAAACGCCTGGATCTGATACGTCGCCGTCACCGTCCCCGCCGGGATCGTCGCGTCGACGAACTTCTTCAGCCCCGTCGCGCCCAGGAACGCGAGCTGGTCGGCCCCGATGCGCCGCCAGACCATGTAGCTCGTGCCGCTGGTGCCCGCGGGGTTCGCGCACTTCCACGTCATCGACAGCGCGCCGTTGTTCTCCAGCTGCACCTTGAAGTTGGTCGTCTCGCCCGGCGCCCCCTTACCCGACGGCGTCGCCGGGGCGGGGATGTTGGCGAGCTGATAGATCCCGTCGCCGTCGGTCGCGGCCTTGGCTCGGATCTTCAAAACCACGTCGGCGCCCGCCTTCATCATGACGTCGACCGCGTCGCGCATGGCCGCCGTCTTGGTCTTGGCGGTTGACTCCGCAGCCGCCTGCTCGACCACGGCCGCGCGGGCCGCTTCCGTCTTCGTTTGAAGGGCCGCGATCTCGCTGGCCGACGAGCCGATCCCCACGGCCTCGGTCGTCCACGTCGGGAGGTGCTCTTCGTAGAACGTGATCTGACCGTTGATATCCCTCGGCAGTAGAGGCATGTCCGCTGCTCCTGTGTAGAAACCCGTTCGCTCCCCGGCTGCCGCGTCCCGGATCACGTTGACCCCAAGTCGCCGCCGACGTCCTCGTCTCCACCCCCGACATCGACGCACCCGCCGCGCGACTTCACGAGTGCGCACCACAATTTTTCCGCGCCCCCGCGCCCCCCGCGCACGCCCACATCCAACCACCCACACCCCCACCCCCCCCACGTCCGCGAAAACCACCCCAGCCACGCAGCAACCGCCGCCAGCGCCAAAACCACGTCCCAATAACGGCATCCTCAATGACTGCGCATGCATCCCCAATGACTGCGCATGCATCCCCAATGACTGCGGATGCATGCTCGATGACTGCGGATGCATCCCCAATGACTGCGCATGCATGCTCGATGACTGCGGATGCACCCTCAAAGACCGAGGATGCATGCGGAGCGACCGCGCCCGACTCCCGACCCTTGGAGTCTGTTGAGGATTCACCAGCCGATTGCGATAACACCCGCCGGCGCGGCCGCTGATGATTGGCGCCCCACCCCGCCCCCACGACGCACCAAGCCCATTGCCGCCCCTCGGCCGGCGCTCTATCCTTCCGCCAATAGCGCCGGCCCCCGGCATGATGATTGGCGCGTAGACGATCTATTAACTGTTATGCGGCAGGACACGCCTCAACTCGAGTACAGAGCGAAACCCTTTGAGCGACGGA
>JBBSLV010000395.1:0-4175 GCA_038233535.1 Tepidisphaerales bacterium
ACGCGCTCTTGCGGTTCTACGTGCTGCACTGCGTGTTCATCCCGGTGATCGTGACCGTGCTGATCGCCATCCACTTCTGGCGCATCCGCAAGGACGGCGGGATCAGCGGACCGTTATAGGAGAGTGCATGGCTTCGTCACGCGACATCCTGAAAAAGGCGAGCACGTCGGGCATCGAAGGGCTCATGCAGTCCGTCATGCCGCAGCTTCAAACTGCGTTGACAAGCATCCAGAACGATCTGCGACACGTGGACGCGCGCATGGTTCAGCTCGATCAGAAACTGGACGACCGCTTCGACCAGCTTCGTGACACGGTCAACCAACTGGGTGATCGGATCGCGCGAGTCGAAGGAAAGTTAGAGGCGTATGTGGACCTCTCGCGTCAGCAGCTTAGCAGCACGCAAGGACTGATCGAGCGGGTGGTGCGGCTGGAAGCGTTGCAGCCGACGCGCCGGCGACGCGCGAGCTAAGGAAACAGCATGTCGATCTCGCTTCTTGCCGCCGCCTCCGGCGGGTTCTTTGACTCGCTCAAGCACTTCGTGAACGTGCTCACGGGGCCGGCATACTTTCTCACGATTTGCAGCGTCGTGTTCATCCTCATGTTCGTCCTCTACAAGTGGTGGACCAAGCCGTGGGTCTTCGCGCTGATCTTCGGCGGGTTTTGCCTCGCGTACTTCGGCTCGATCGGCGACGCCAACTTCCGCGCGATCGTCGCCAAGCCCGACAATGTCCCGATCACCATTATGGTCATCAGCGTCATGATCTGCCTCTGGCTCGCGTTCCGCCGGGCGGCGATCAACGACTCGCGATTGAGCGCGGGGATGCCGCTGGTCGAGGAGGACAAGGACGACAAGGTGCTCGTCTGGCCGGACCTGGTTTACACGGAGCTGATCTGCCTGGTGATCGCGACGGCGGGGCTGATCGTGTGGGGCATCATCGCCAAGGCGCCGCTCGAGCAGCCAGCCAATCCCGGCTACGCGCCCAACCCCGCAAAAGCGCCGTGGTACTTCCTGGGCCTCCAGGAAATGCTCGTCTACTTCGACCCGTGGATGGCGGGCGTCGTCTACCCCGGGCTGATCATTGTCGGGCTGATCGCCATGCCGTTCATCGACACCAACCCCAAGGGCAACGGCTATTACACATTCAAGGAGCGCCCTTTCGCGATTGTCACTTGGCTGTTCGGCTTTCTGATCCTGTGGGTGGTGCTGATCTTCTTCGGCACGTTCCTGCGCGGGCCGAACTGGAGCTTCTTCGGGCCGTACGAATATTGGGACTCGCACAAGCAGGAAGCGCTGAACAACGTCGACATCAGCAATTTCTTCTGGAGCAACATAATGGAGCGGGCCCGGCCGACGGCGGAGAACAACCCGCTGCCGCTGCCGCACTGGCTCGTCCGCGAGTGGCTGGGGTTCCTGCTCGTCGGGGGCTACCTGTTCGTGCTGCCGATCATCCTGCGGTTCACCGTCTTCCGTCGCATGTATGAGCAGATGGGCGCGATCCGATACGTCATCATGGTATTTCTGCTGTTGTTCATGGCGCTCATGCCGATCAAAATGGTGCTTCGCTGGGTCTTTAACCTGAAGTACTTCATTTACCTGCCGGAGTTCAACGCCAGCCTGTAGCGGCGAACGACAAGAATGAATTTTTCCACTCCCTACGACAAGTGGGGCGAGCACGCTCACGAGACGGCCGCTCACTTCGCCCCGACCCGCCTTCAAACGATCATGATGTGGGCGACGGTGCTGCTCCCGTTCATCGGGCTGGCTGCGGGCTTCGCGTGGCTGTTTCACCAGCCGGCGGGGTGGGTGGACTTCTTCACGTGCGTGGTGATGTACGCCATCGCCGGCTTCGGCATCACGGTCGGCTATCACCGCATGGCGACGCATCGCGCATTCACGGGTAATGCGCTCGTCCGCGGATTCTGGATGATCGCCGGCAGCACGGGGTTTCAGGGGCCGATCATCTCATGGGTCGCGGTGCACCGCAGGCATCACCAGCGCTCGGACCAGGACGGCGACCCGCATTCGCCGCACGCAAACGATCACGGCAGCACCCTTAAGGGGCTGTGGCACGCGCATACCGCCTGGCTGCTGCGCCCGGAGCCGCGGAATCTCCGTCGATCGGTGAAAGATTTGGCGAATGATCCGCTCACGCGCTTCGTCGACCGCACCTACCTGCTGTGGGTGATTCTCGGCGCCGTCCTCCCCTTCACGATCGGCTGGCTCGTCAAAGGAACGATCGCCGGCGGGCTGGCGACGCTCGTGTGGGGGTTCTTCGTCCGCATTGCGGTCATGCAGCACGCGACATGGAGCGTCAACTCGATCTGTCACGTGTTCGGCTACCGCAGCTACCGCGCCAACGACGAGAGCCGCAACAACCCCATCGTCGCGCTGTTCAGCCTCGGCGAAGGATGGCACAACAACCACCACGCATTCCCCACGTCGGCCCGTCACGGGCTGGCGTGGTATGAGATTGACCTGTCTTGGATTGTGATCTGGTCCATGCGGAAGCTGCGCCTGGTGCGCGAGGTGCGGATTCCGAGCGAATCGGACCTCGCGACCAGACGCGTAAGCGGCGAGTCGGCGCCTGATAACTCCACTGCGCCCGAGCCTCATCTGGCGAGGCCGCTTTAGCGGCTGGGTCCGACGCGCGCACCATTCAAGCCCGATACGCATCAGGTATCGCGCGCCAGCCGCGCGAACATGTCCCCGCGCTCCTGAAAATTCGTGAACTGGTCGTAACTCGCGCAGCCGGGGCTGAGCAGCACGACGTCGCCGCTCGTCGCGATCTGCCTGGCGCGCGACAGCGCCGTCGCAAGGTCGCCGCACTCGTGCACGACCTTGGCGCCCGCGGTGCGAATCTGCTTCGCCAGTTCCGGCCCGAGGCGCCCGATGGTCAGCACCGCCTTGGCGCGGTCGGCCAGTGCCGCCGTCATGAGGCTCATGTCGAGGTGCTTGTCGGACCCGCCGACGATTTGGATCACCTTCCCGCGCGGAAACGCGTCGAGCCCCTTGACCGCGGCTTCGGGAATCGTGGCGATCGAGTCGTTGAAGTAGCGGACGCCGTCGCGCTGGTGGACGAGCTGAAGGCGGTGGGGGAGGCCGGGGAAATCGCGGACGGCGCGTTGCGCGTCATCCCACGTCACGCCCATCACCTGCGCCGCCGCGAACGCGCCTTGCGCGTTGAGCTGGTTGTGCTCGCCCGGCAGCGCGATCTCGAACCGTCGGCGCCCCTTCACGCCGAACATCACCAGCCGACCGGGTGACAGGTCCGCCATCGTCAGCGCCGGCCGATCATCCTCCGGCATGATCGCGTAGTCGGTTGGCTTCTGGTAACAGAGGATGTTCGCCTTCGCGCGGAGGTACTTCTCAAACGACCCGTGCCACTCCAGGTGATCGGCGGTGATCATCGTGACCAGCGCCACGTGCGGCGACCACCGCAGCGCCCCGAGATGTTCGAGCATGTAGCTGGATAATTCGAGCAGCACGACGTCATCCTGCTTCATCCTCGGCAGGTCGAACAGCAGCGATCCCCCGATGTTCCCGCCCACCCAGGTGGTGTGCCGCGTTTTGAGCATCTTTCCGAGCAGGGCGGTCGTGGTGCTTTTTCCCTTGGTGCCCGTCACGCCGATGATCGCCGCCGGACAGCGCTCGACGACGAGCCGGATTTCGGTCGTGATCGGCACGCCCGCTTTCGTCGCCGCCTGGAGGTATGCGTTGGTCGTGGGAATGGCCGGCGACGCGACGATGAGGTCCGCCTTGGTAAAATCCTCCTCGCGGTGCTCCCCCAGCCGCCAGGTGATCGGCAGGTCTTTGAGTTGCTTGACCGAATCCGCGAGATTCTCGCGCGTCTCCATGTCCGTAACCATCACGTGCGCTCCCTGCTCCACGAGCCACCGGCTCGCGGCGATGGTCCCCCCAAACCGGCCAAGGCCGGCAACCGTCACCCGCTTGCCCCTGAGATCCTCCATGAAGCCTTGCCTCGTCTTCATCGTGTCCAGTCTTGGACACGCAGCTCGGGAATGAGCCGAAAGTCCTTCGTATTCCGTGACACGAGCAGCGCATCGCGCACGCGCGCCACGGACGCGATCCTGAGGTCCATTGTGCCCGTCTTGATGCGCGCCCGTCGTAGCATGTCGAAGACCTCTGCCGCGCGATGGTCGAATTCCATGACTTC
>JBBSLV010000396.1:0-4166 GCA_038233535.1 Tepidisphaerales bacterium
CGCTCCACCCTCGAAGTAGACCTCGATCGCGCGTACGACGTCGGCCGGCGTGATGAGATCCATGCAGCGCGGCAGCGTGCCGACGACGTCGACGCAGCAGTGCTCGGGCAGATCCTTTTCGTCGCCGTCGCCAAGCGGCACCGCGCGCGATTTCCAGCATCCGCCGTGATCGCAGCAGATGAGCGCGCCCGCGCGATGGATGAACTGATGATGCGGGTACGCTTCCCAGTGCGGCGGCTCGCGTCCGCCGGCGATGACGACGCACGGCCGGTTCTTCGGCATCCCCGGCCGCGTCTCGACGGCGGCGGCCAGGTGCATCAACAGCGTCACCGGACAGAGGACGCCCTGCGCGTGGTAGACGAGTCGAACCAGCTGGCGCAGGTCGGTGGCACCGCGGAGATCGATGACGTTCTGCAGCGGCGGGTGCGCGTGGCCGCTCTCGCCCACCTGCACGAACATGATCCGGTTTTGGAAATGATCGACAACGCGCTGAAAGCGTTCGTGTTCCCACCACTTGATCGTGAAGTCGTACTTGCCGCCGGCGACGACGATCCAGAACGGCACCGCCGCGCCGACGATTTCCTCGACGCGCGAGTACCAGGTCTTCTCCACCGGCGCGATGTGGACGTCGCCGCGGAAGAATGTCGGCTGGATGGCGACGCCGAGCTGCTGGTTCAGATCCTGGATGAAGCCGTGGATGAAATGAAACGGCGCGTCGTTGCTCTTGTGGATCAGCGGGTAGTCGCAATCGACGATCTCGACGCCCTCGTCGTCTTCGCGCAGGGGCGTCAGGTACGGATTGCTTTCCCAGAGCTCGGGACACGACGTGCGCACGTCAATGACGAATTCGCCCGGATACGTGAGGTGCAGATCGCGCACGGCCGCCGTCAACATCACGATGTCGCCGGGAGATTGGAAATTGCGCAGGATCAGCCGCCTCATCATCTCCCTCGGATTCGCGAACGCGCGACCACTATACCTAAACGGCCGCCCGCCTTTACATGCGAATGACGCACAGCGTGCCGTGCACGCGGATCTGATCCGGAGAAAACTCCGCGTCCAGCGTGCGTGTCACGTCTGGCCATTTCGGCTGCCCGTAGTCGTGAAAGATCAGCAGTCCGCCAGGATTCACCGCGGCTTTCGCCATCCGCGCGTCGTGTTCGATGCACGCCTTCGTGTGGCCGCCGTCGATGAAGATGACGTCGGCATGCGGTAATTCGGAAAGCTCGAGCGTGTTCGCCTTGATGAGCTGGAGCGTGTGTCGATCCGTCATGAACGCCTTCACGTACGCGACCACCTCATCCGCGTCCACCGGCGGCTGATCGGATAGCGACGACACATCTGGAAGATCAAAGCAGTCGATGCCGATGAATCGCGCGTCGGCAAGGGCCGCCATGAACAGCATCAGCCCCGCCCCGCGCCAGAGCCCGACGTGCAGGACCGTCGAGCCATCAGGCAGTCCCTTCGCGATCTGATACAGCAGCTGACGCTCGCCGCAGCTGAGGCCGCCTTCGAGAAACGAGAGATAGTGCTCGAGCTTCGCCGGAATCGCGATCGCGTCCTTGTCGCGGCGACGATCCTCGACGTCCGTGTGGCTGTACTGGATTTCGTGAAAGTAATGGTCGTTCCGGAACTTCTCCGCGAACGCCTCGACGTTGAGCCCCTGATCGAGCACCGCGTAGTTGAGAAAGTCGTCGGCCCAGTAGTGACGGTAGACGTCCGCGAACCCGCCCACCGCGTCCCACACTTCCCGGCGGATGCCAAAAAACGCCGTGTTGCAGAGGCACAGCCACTTCGGCCCGCCGAGCGCTTCGAACGTTCGTCCCGTGAACCACGACGCGCTGCGGACGTTCTGTTCGTCGCGCGCTTCCATGTTCGGACTCGCATCGTCGCGCAGTTGATAGCGGACGATCTGACCGTCCTGCCAGAAGGTGCCGTCGTTGTACCAGTGCCAGCCGATGAGCCCGAGCTGCGGTTCGGTCTCGAGCCGGTGCGCGCAGTCGTTGACGATGGCGGGACCGAGGGCGATGTCGTTGGCGACGCTGAAGAGCCAGCGTCCGTGCGCCTCGTGGAAGCAGCGGTTGACGCCCATCGTGTGGCCGTAGCCTGGCGGCGTGAAGATGAGCCGGTCGATCAGTCGGTCCTTCGCGCACGCGCGCAGGTAGTGCTCGAGCAGGAGGCTCCCGTCGTGACACGCCACGATCAGCTCGTGCCGCTCGGTCTTCCATTCGCGAATGGCTTCGAGACAGCCGTGCGTGTAAAAGCTCTGCATGCCGTAGGTGGTGACGGCGATGCTGATCGGGTCGGCGGTCAGTGCGTGGCGATCGAAGACGGTGCTCTCCACGAGTCCGCCATCTTAGACTGGATCGCGAAGGCGTTCCAATTGAGCACGGGTCTTGGGTACACGACTCAGAGGACAACGCCACGGATCACATCCGTTCCGACTCCGCGCGCGACGTCAGTCAACCGCAACAGGATCACGGGACACACGTCGGTGCTGTCACGTTCGGCAATGGTTCCGCACGGTCGCCGCAGGCCGTGTCGTTCGGTGCGCTTGCGGTTAGCGCTTGCGCGCACGGCGATCGGCGCGCTGGCGGTCGGGCGCGTGACGATTGGCGGCTTCGTCTAAAGCGCGGCCGGGTCGGATGGCTGGCCGTCGAGGAGCTGACGATCGACCGCCTGCACGTCCGCGAACTCGTCGTCGACGGCCACAACGATTGATCCGCTTCAGGGCCCCCAGCGGACCCTACGTGGCATCTTCACCTCCGATTGACCTCGACGCGCCCCGCCTCTCGCCAATCTGAGAACTTTTTGAAGGAGGTGCTCTTTCTTGTGGGCATCGATGCCCACGTACGTGGTAACGTTTTTCACGACCGGCTCCTTTCGTCTGCGGCTCTGACGCCGCGAGGCGCTAACCCGCGATCACGGTGGCCAAACCCCACCCTGGTCGAGTGCATCAGCACTACGACGTTACGATAGCGAGCCGGTCATTCCATAATTGTCTAGGCTGATCGGCGGCAAACCGGAGCACAGTTGCAAAAATCGTCCAGTACGGCCCAACTCGACAGTGGGTTCCAACTGACAAACGTTTGGGCGCCCATCACGCTTCACAGCAACTACGTCTAAACAGCGTAAATCGTTGAGCGGGCCGATCATGCGGCGTCTTTGAACGCTCCAACCAGGTCGAACCAAGGCTGCAGGCGGTTCCATCTGGGACAAATCAGGGCCGCCAGACGGGTTGAGTGACGCCGCGGTGTTCAGCGATCGGCTCGCACCGAAGACCGGACCCCAATCAGCTCGATGTGATTCGTAAACTCCCGGCCCGCTTGACTATGCGGCTCGTTGGAGCCCCTGGAGCTGGCGTAGCCAGCTCGACATCTGGTTCCAACTGGTGAAAATCTGGCTCCGTCGCCAGTCAAGTGCCTGTCGGGACAGACCGCGAAGAGCTTGCTCTCGGGCTGGATTACACTGCTCGGCGAGTTGGCGGAGCTCGGATTCGAGCCGTAAATGATGCAACCGATTTATCTCGCGAGCGGACTCCTGCTCCTCGCAGTGACAATCACTCTCGGTGCTGGCGTGCTGTACACCCTTCTGGAAACGAGACGCGTCCGGGCCGCTCACAAACCCTCAGGCCAGCTCATTTCGATGGAAGGAACTCGGCTTCATTACATTGACCAGGACACAGGGCGACCCGTCGTGCTGCTACATGGCAATCCGGGTTTCGTTCAAGACTGGCCGCGGTTTTGCCAGGGTTGGCGACGCATTACCGCGTGCTCGCATTCGATCGTCCCGGTCACGGCGCCAGCTCACGCTCGTCTGCACGTCACGTAACCCCCGAGGAGCAGGCACGGCTGATTCATGCCGCGCTCCAGCGTCTCAACGTGGAGCGTCCGATCCTCGCTGGATTTTCTTGGGGTGGAGGGTTGGCACTGATCTATGCATTGCTCTATCCCGGTGACACGGATGGCCTCGTTCTCCTCGCGCCGCCCGCTTTGCCCGAGCAATCGACGCGCAGTTTTGCGTATCAACTTGGTCGTACGCCGATTTTGGATCCGTCCCGAGTCTTGTAGAAAAGCGTTCTGGCGCGACGCTCCTGCGGAACGGCTGCTGACTTTACCTCCTTACGCGGCCTGAAGCCACTGCTCCTTCACGAGAAACGCGGCGAG
>JBBSLV010000397.1:0-4161 GCA_038233535.1 Tepidisphaerales bacterium
GAAGGCGGCGGCGTCGTATATGACGGCACATGGCAACACGTCATCGACCTGCAACCTGCCCACGCCGGCACCATCTCCGTCTCCGACCAACCGGGCGCCCGCGCCGAGGTGAGCTTCGAAGGCGGCCGGCGGGTGCGGCTGTTCGGCAAGCTCGGCCCCAACTGTGGCAAGGCCACCGTCAGCCTCGACCATGGCCCGCCGCAGACGATCGACACGTATTCAGCCGACGACATCTGGGGCGTGTGCGTGTATAGCCAGGATCTGCCGCCAGGCGGCGGCAAGCACACGCTGCGGATCGAGGTTCTTGGCGCGGGAAGCGAGCGGTCGAGCGGTGCATTCTTTCACGTAGACGGAATTCGCGTTGAACGGGGGCAATGATGATTTTCCATCCCGGCGCCGATGCGTATGGGAGATGCACTCGAACGGCTTCTCGACTCAATCGCGGACACGCCTTTCAGTTGTCAGGTTGCCGACAAATCTGTTCCGCGTACCACTGAAGCGTCTCCGTCAAACCGGTCCGGAAATCCACGATCGGCTCGTAGCGCAGCAGCTCGCGGGCGCGACTGATGTCGGCCAGCGAGTGGCGCACGTCGCCGGCGCGCTCGGGCGCGTGCACGGGCTGGAGCTGCGGGTTCTCGCAGAACGCGACGATCTCACGGACAAGCTCGTTGACGCTCACGCGCGCCCCGACGGCGACGTTGATGATCTCGCCGCGCAGGGGCTTTTCGCTGCGGGCAGCGAGCAGGTTGGCGTGGACGACGTTGTCGACGTGGGTGAAGTCGCGCGACTGCTGACCGTCGCCGAAGATCGTCGGGCGTTTCCCCCCCAGCGCGGCGGTGGCGAAGGCGGCGATGGCGGCGGCGTAGGCGCTGTTGGCGTTCTGCCGCGGACCAAAGATGTTGAAGTAGCGCAGGGCGACGGTGTCCAGCGGATAGCTGGCGCTGTAGGCGCGGAGAAACGCCTCCCCCGCCACCTTGGACGCCGCGTACGGGCTGATCGGCTGGGCGTCCATCGACTCGGTTTTCGGCAATGTTTCGCTGCTGCCGTAGGCGCTTGCGCTGGCCGCGAACATCAGTCGTCGCACGCCCGCGGCCCGCGCCGCTTCGAGGACATTGATCGTGCCGGTCACATTGGCGTCGAAGTACCGCTGCGGCTCCTTCACGCTCCCGGGCACGGAGCCCAGCGCCGCCTGGTGAAACACGTACGTTGTGCCCTGGATGCACCGATCGAGCAGCGGCCGGTCCAGGATCGACCCGCGGACAAATTCGATGTCGCCCAATCCGTCGAAGTTGCCGTCGCCGCCGCCGCTGAGGTCATCGAGCGCGATGACGGTCGCGCCGAGGCTGGCCAGCGCCGAAGCGATGTGCGATCCGATGAACCCTGCCCCGCCGGTCACGAGAATCTTCTCGCCCGTGAACGCGTTGCCGTGGATCGATCGCCAGAGGTCGAGGGAACGTTGCATGCGGTGCACCTTTGTGGGGAGTGTACAGGGGTTGATCAGCTCAGGCGCTCTCGGCGGGCTTGTGCGCCCTGCCCCCGCGCGATTGCCGCGCGCTGCGGAACATGCGCACCACCCGCGCCCAGCCCGGCCGGGGATCGGAGAAGCGGAAGACGGGGAAGGTCTGGCGGTGGCAGATGCTCGCCACCCACGCGGGCAGCGAGAGCTCGCCCGCGCGCTGTCGCTCGCGGAACGCGAAGAAATCGCGGGCGGGATCCCATAGCCGCATGCCCATCGTGAACTTACTCGGCACCACGAACGGCCGGCCGACGATCCGGTTGTAAACCAGCCGTGCAAGATTGCAGCCGCTGGCGGTCACGAGGCAGTTCGATCCGGCGAAGCGCCCGTTGCACTCGATAAGCTTGAATCGCCCGTCGCGCGGGTCGCGCTTGAATTCGACGTTCGCCAGCCCGCGCAACCCGCTCTGCCGCAGCAGCGCGCGCGACGGTTCGACGATCTGCGGAATGCGGTCAGTCACGTGGTAGCACCCGGCGCCGATCCCCGCGGGGTAGCGGCGGATGACGCGCTTTGTGAAGTCCAGCAGCGGTTGCCCGCTCTCGTCGACGTACGTGAAATAGCTCGTCAGCTCGTCATCTCCGCCGGGGATCAGCTCGACGAGCAGCACGTCAATGCCGGCGTCGCTGGCGGCGTCGAACGCGGTCAGCACGTCGTCGAACGTCGACGCGACGACGTGCTTCGTCCCGAATCGGTCCTCGAACACGTGCGACAGCCGCGGCTTGACGATCAGCGGATAGACCAGGTCGTCGCGCACGTTCATCAACTGCCCGCGCGAGCCGACGGCCCAGAACTTCGGCGTGCACACGCCGGCGGCGGCGGCGTGCTGGTAGGTCGTGAGCTTGTCGAGCATGTCGAGCTGCGCTCGCGGCTCGCTGGCGTCGAGGCGAAAGCGCTCGATCAGCGCGACGCGGTGCTTCGCGAGCACGCGGATGCCCGCATCGGCGCACGCGAGCACGACGGCCCCGCGCAGGTGATCCGACGCCGCCCCCAGCAAAAACGCCGCCCACGCCGGCTCGACGCCGCCGCTGGTGTCGACGTCGATCCAGCGCACATACCGCGAATGCTTCACGCACGACTCGTCCCCGCCGATCGCGTAGACGGTCATGCCCATGCCGGCGAGGTCGCGGGCCACGGAGAGCGCGTTCACCTCGCCGCCGAGCAGCAATACGGGCGGCAGTGACACGGGCATCCTGCCCGTGGTTATCGCCTTTGGGTTCCGGAGGCACGGGTGGAACGTGGCACGGGCCGTCTGCTCGTGCTGGTTGCGGAAGTTCGTGCCATCCTGAGTCGCGATATCCACGACGATCCCTTCAGTTCTTTACCCACACGGGCTGGAAGCCCGTGCCACCACCAGATCGATCACGCCGCGCCGCGCGAGCCGGCGGACGCCGGCGAGCGTCGTCGCTCGGTCGGTTATCTCACTGGCGGCGCGAGCGAGCACCCCTACCGTGCGATTGCCGTCGATCGCGCGCATCAGCCGCATCTCGTGGTCGTCGATCGTGAAATGTTTCTCGCCGAACAGGACGACGCCGAGCACTTCCTTCCAGTCGCGCGTGTACAGCGTGTGCATGTAGTCGACGCGCCGGCCGATGAGCGGGACGCGCTTCTCCAGCTCGTCGTTGGGCAATTCCGCGAAAGCCAGCGTCTGCTGCTTCATCGCTTCGGTCTTGCGGTCCTCGCCGAGCGGGTCGCAGTTGAAGGCATTGAGCTTCAAATACAGCATCGTCGTCAGCGCGGGATTGGCGCGCAAATGCCAGATCTTGTGCCCGCGGAACATGATCACGTCGCGGGCCGTGTCCTTGATCTCGACGCGCCTGCCCTTTTTGAGGCGCGGTTCGGGATAGCGGTCGGCCGAGAGGCTCGTGCGCATCTCGCGCGAGGTGTTGAAGGGGTTGATGTCCAGCTCGTCGTACGGGTACAGCACGAGCGTCGAGCCTTCCTTCACGTGCACGGACAACCCCAGCGAGATCTGCGATGCGTAGCGGTCCTTGTGCGCGTTGGGCTCGGGGGCGGCGTCGGCGTCGTACGCCTTGACGTGCCGCTCGGACATGAGAATGTCCTCGGCCGGCAGTCCGGTCACGCCGGCGACGGCCTGGCAGACCTCCTCGGCGTAGTCCCCGCCTTCGGGGAACTCGTACATCGCCTGCTGCTTGTCGTTGAAGGCGTAGTCCTTCATCGTCTTGGACTTCATGCTCTCTTCAACCTGCTGCACCATCTTGCGGTAGAAGTCTTCGGTCACGCCCTGCCTGATGTGCACATAACCCTCCTTCGCGAATTGCCCGGCGTAGTCGGCGGGGTTGAAGCGGAAAATCCTGTTAGACATATGAGACCTCACCTTTTGCAAAAGCTTTGTTGTTGTCGTTGTCACGTTCGAGCGTTGTCCCGTCGGCGTCCTCCACAAGCAACCGCCGGAGGAGGTGGACGGCGACCGGGCAGGCGCCGTCCTTTTTGTGGTAGTGGTAGTAAAGATTCGGCGTGCCGTTCACCTCGAGGATGACGCCGTCGGATTCGCGCAGCGGGACCGTGGGATCGCGCATGACGATATCGATGCCGATGAACCGCGCCCGCAGCGTCGCGGCGACGCGCCGGCCGTCCTGGATGATCGAATGGTGGAGCAACTGCGTGACGGTGGAGTTGTCGGCGCC
>JBBSLV010000398.1:0-4154 GCA_038233535.1 Tepidisphaerales bacterium
GGTCGACCGGCCCGCGACCGTCGGCTTTCAGGCGGACATGGCGCACACCCTGCTCTACACGATGGGCTACAACGCCCCCGAAGATGCCATGCTTCCCGCCGACTACGACTGGAAAGACCAATCCAAGCTCGACGAAGCGCTGAAGAAGCTGACGGGTGCGCTGCGCCCGTGGACGATCGACTTCCACGTCGCGCAGAACAACGCCACCGTCCACGGCACCGGCAGCCACGACAAGACCGGGCGCCATTGCCTCGCGACCGACCCCACCGGCAAGCTCGACATCGCCAAGCATGCGGGGTACTGGCTGAAGAACGAAACCGGGCACTCGGTGAAGCGGCTCAAGCACATCTGTTGGGACGGGTGCATGTTCCCCAACGACGTGATGATGAAGCAGCAAACGTGGAACGACATCCTCGCCGTGATGGTGAAAGTGCGCGAGCAGAACGGGTGGAGGGAGTAGCGGTCGCGAGATAGAATGGCGGTGGAGATTCGGCGGGAGATTCGCGATGGTGCTGATTGGCCCTCGGCGTTCTCGGGCTCCTGGTGATTGCGAAAGAGTCCGGTCTGATCAGCGCGGTTCGTCCCCAGCTTGATGAGCTGCGGGATGGATTGAACTTCTTTATCAGCGAGAGTCTGCGCGATAAACTGTTGACGCTCGCGCGCGGGTGAATCACGCGCGGCGATCATGAGCTCATCACTTCCACCACCTCGCGAATCGACGACGCCGGTGACGGGCGTCCCTACCGAGTCCCTTGGCATCATCGAATACGCCCCCGACGGTCTGGACGCGCGCGAGGTTCGGCTTCTGCGGGCGATCGTCGCCGTCACTGCGATCGTGTATGGCGGAAACGCGCTGCTCGCCCAGGGGATTCATCTTGCACTGACCAGGGGCTGGGTCGCCAGCCTGAGCAGCACAAGGTGGATCATCGAAGGCGGGGCGACGACAGTCGTCTGGGCAGCGGATGGGCTCAACATGCTTCTCATGCTTATCGGCGGCGTGCTGTTGTGGCGCAGGATGCGATCGTCGATCCTCATCCTCCGCATCAGCATCGCCTGCACGGTGGTGCTGTTGGTGGCCGGGATTGTTGTCGAAATGATCGCCAATCCCACATACGCGTCCTTCTGGTCCACCCCCGCATCGGCGGCGTACAATGCGCTTCAGTATCCCCTCAGCTACATGTTGGTTCCGATCCTCCTCGCGCTGCTCACGCTCCCGCCTTTGGCGCGGCGAATGGTGGGATGAGTCTATCGCCGCCCGCGATTGCGGGACTCACCCGCGTGATGCGCCTCCGTCCGTGCTTACGCCGCGCGGGCCAGGTCGCGTAATCGGCCCAGGCCGTGTCCCAGGTGTGCGTAGACCGGCGCGCCGGGTGGGCCGGGCTGGTGGCGGGGGTTCATCCACTGGGCGTACAGCCACACCTTCGTGCCCGGCGCGACGTCGGAGGGAAACGCGATCTGCACGCGCGTCGGTGAAGCCTGTCGCGCGAGCTTCCACCTCTGGTCGCCTGTCGGGAGATCGTCGCCGACGTGGAGATAGATCATCGAGCCGTTCACGCCCGCGGGCCTGCGCCGGCGGGTGTTTTCGGCATCGCACAAGTCCACTGTCACCGTGCGCCCGACGACCGAGCGGATGATCATGATCGGCGCGGTGGCGGGGCGAGAGATGCGGCGGGGCGGTCGCTTGAGCTTCACGCCAATCGCGATCTTCGCTTCGGGCGGGATGCCCGGGGCGACGCGAATGCATCCGGCGATGCTGCGCGTTTTCGCTTCCAGCGCAGCGCGTGCTTCGCGGCGGGCCTCGCGATCGATCGGCCGGGCCATGCCGGGATCGCTCGTGGCGTGATACAGCTGCGCGAACGCGAGTTGCAGCGCCGCGTAGTCCGCCGCGTATTGGGGCGAAACCTCGTACAGCAGCGGATCGGCGTTCAGCTTGCTGCTGAATCTCGCCGTGTAGGCGACGGCTTGGCCATTGGGCCGGGGGAAAAAATCGCGTGGCATACGGGCTCCTGCAAAGGGCTCGGGCGTCCCTCCATTGCGAATAATCGGCAAAGTCCTCGCGCGACTGAAGCAAAGGGGGTTGCGCTGCGCCGCGCGCTCGATAAAACCGCCGCTTTCGGGGCTTCCGCGGCTTCGGCCCGATCACATCGCCGCCCCCGCACTGCTGACCCCGGCGCACTCCACCGCGCCGCCCGCGCCCATGCCACTTTCCCGCCGCCTTCCAACTCTCCCGATCCCGTGGATACATGGATTGGCCGGCGACAGTCGTCTCCCCGCGACCGGTGGCCATGGCTGCGCCGACCATTTCCGTATCCCCGCCGCATGGAGCCGCATTGGATGCGCCCACTCGACTCTCCCCGCGGCATGGAGACGGGCGCGAGGCGCCCACTGACGTATCCGCGCGCCGCGCAGCGCCCTATCCCGCCGGCCGGCAAGTATCCCCGCCGTGCGAAGAGGTGGATGGCGGGCCGCCGCACCCCGCGCGCGCCGCTTTCGCCATGTCGCGCGATGCGCATACCCCCGACGAAGACCCGCCGCCATCGCATCCGCCGCCGATCTGGCATCGCAGGCCGAGGCCGTGCAGTCGCTGCTCGCGGGCCGACCGTTGGCGGAGAAGATTGCGTGGTTCGAGGCGCACGCAAGACTCTCGCTCATCCCGACGCGCTTCGCGAATAGACTTGGCATTCTTGTCGATGCTGAAAAAATGGGGATGATTCCTGAAGTAGCGCCGCTTGTCGTTCGCCTGCGACGCGAGATTGATTTCCGCATATCGGAATCGTTGATCGATGACATTCTTGACGCCGCCGGCGAGGCGACGCGCAGTTGATTACTGGAGTATGCAACAATGAAACCCCTCAACATCGGCATGATCGGCTACGGCTTCATGGGCCGGGCGCACTCCAACGCCTACGCCAAGGTGAATCACTTCTTCGACCTGGGGCACCGCGCCGTCCTCAAAGCGGCCTGCGCGCGGGATAAGGAGAAGGTTCAGGCGTTTGCCGACCAGTGGGGGTATGAGTCGGTTGAGACGGACTGGCGGAAGCTGATTGAGCGCAACGACATCGACGCGATCGACATCTGTACGCCGAACAACACGCACAAGGAGATGGCCCTGGCCGCGGCCAAGGCGGGCAAGATGATCCTCTGCGAGAAGCCGCTGTCGATGAACGCCAAAGACGGCGAGGAGATGTGCGAGGCGGTGGAGAAGGCGAATGGAGGAAAGGGGGTGCGGAACATGGTCTGGTACAACTACCGCCGCGTCCCCGCCGTCACGTTCGCCAAGCAGTTGATCGACGAGGGCAGGCTCGGGCGCATCTTCCACTTCCGCGCGAAGTTCTTGCAGGACTGGACGATCTCCGCCGACCTCCCGCAGGGCGGGGCGGGGCTGTGGCGGCTGGACGTCGGGGCCGCCGGCAGCGGCGTGACCGGCGACCTCCTCGCCCACTGCATCGACACCGCGTTGTGGCTCAACGGCGGGATGACGAGCGTCACGGCCATGACCGAGTCGTGCATCAAGGTACGCACCCCCACGGGCACCGGGAAGGTGGAGAAGGTCGGCATCGACGACGCCTGCGCCTTCCTCGCCCGCTTCGACAACGGCTCACTGGCGACGTTCGAATCCACCCGCTACGCCCGCGGGCACAAGGCCCAATACACCTTCGAGATCAACGGCGAGCACGCCTCCATCGGTTGGGACCTGCACGATCTGCACCGGCTGAGTTATTTCGATCACCGCGACGAGGGAAATATGCGCGGCTGGCGGTCGATCCACATCACCGATCCCGATCACCCGTACATGAAGCAGTGGTGGGTCCCGGGCTTGCAGATCGGCTACGAGCACTCGTTCGTGCACCAGGTGGCGGACTTCATCAAGAGCCTCGACGGCAACGGGGCGGAAGCGGCCCAGCCCGACTTCCGAGCCGCGCAGGAGACGCAGAAGGTGTGCGACGCGGTGCTGAACTCGGCGAAGAGTGGGAAGTGGGAAACGGTGTAACGGCAACCGATGTTGCGCGTTCGGTCAGAACGGATTGAACCAGACCTGATGCGGACGTCTGCTCGGTTTGCGTGCCCGGTCGAGGCGATGGACGTCGGCGAGGTGCCACTCGAAGATCGTTTCCGTGTAACACTTCACCCCTCTGCAACGTTTTCCACCGGCA
>JBBSLV010000399.1:0-4145 GCA_038233535.1 Tepidisphaerales bacterium
CGCCCTGGGCGTGGCGCAGGTGCAGCGCCTCGACGAAATCCTCGAAAACCGTCGTCGCGTGGCGCATTGGTACATCGAGCGGCTGATGACCAACCGCTATCTGATCCTCCCCACGCTCGACGACGAAACGCACATGAGCTGGTTCGTCTTCGTCGTGCGGCTCAACGACCTGTTCGAGCCCGGCGACCGCGACGACGTCATGCGCGAGCTGCGCGCCGCGGGCATCGGGTGCAACAACTACTTCCCGCCCATCCACCTCCAGCCGTACATGGTCGAGGCGACCGGACATCAGCCGGGCGACTTCCCGGTGACGGAATACGTCTCGGCCCGCACGCTCGCGCTGCCGTTTTTCACGCGGATGACGCGCAATCAGGTCGATCGCGTCTGCAACGTGCTGGAAAAAACGCTGGAGAAAACGCTGATGGCGCGGAAGGGGCGGTTCTAACCCGGATCATTCACCGCAGAAGGGGCAGAGGACGCGGAGAAGACGAGGCATGACGTAGAGTTGACTCCACTTTCCGGATCGTCGCTCGAAATACAGGTTGCGCAGCTCACGGTTCTTGATTCCATTGTTTTCTCTGCGTTCTCCGCGCCTCTGCAGTGAATCTTGAATTATGCGGGCTAAAATGAGAGTGCAATGGAATACGTAGTCGTCATCGAGAAAGCGCGGGATGGAAGCTATTCCGCTTACATCCCGGATCTGCCGGGTTGCGTGTCCAGCGGTGACACCTTGGAAGAGGTCCGTGCAATGATCGAGGAGGCCGTGGCACTTCACGTCGAGTCGCTTCGTGAGCACGGCGAAAACGTCCCCCCGCCCGCCGCAATAACACACACCGTCCACGCGGCGTAATTTCTGCCGCCGCAACGCCTTACCGTTTTTCGCCCTTTTTCTTCCGCGCCCGCCGCGCCTCTGATAGACTCCCCCGCTCGTTTCGCGAAGCGACTGCTATGTCCTACACCGTCCTCGCCCGCCGTTATCGCTCCTCCCCGTTCGACGAAGTCGTCGGGCAGGATCACATTGCGCAGACGCTGAAGAAGGCGATCGAGTCCGATCGCATCGCCCACGCCTACCTGTTCTGCGGCACGCGCGGCACGGGTAAAACCTCCACGGCACGCATCCTCGCCAAGTGCCTTAACTGCCAGAGTTCGGATAAGCCCGTCACCAAGCCGTGCGACCAGTGCGAATCGTGCCGGGGGATCGCGCGCGGGGACGCGATGGACGTCGTCGAGATCGACGCGGCCTCCAACACGCAGGTCGACAAGACGCGCGAAGCCATCATCGACAACGCCGCGTACCGCCCGGCGTTCAGCCGGTTCAAGATTTACATCATCGACGAAGTGCACATGCTCTCCAAGAGCAGCTTCAACGCGCTGCTCAAGACGCTGGAAGAGCCGCCGGAGCACGTGAAGTTCATCCTGGCGACGACGGAACCGGAAAAAATCCCCAACACGATCCTCTCGCGTTGCCAGCGGTACGACTTCCGCAACATCCCGACGCGCGAGATCGCCGAGCACCTCAAGCGCATCTGCCGGGATGAAAAGATCCAGGCCGACGACGACGCGCTGCTGCTCGTCGCCAAGGCCGGCGCGGGGTCGATGCGCGACTCACTCTCCCTGCTCGATCGGCTGCTCAGCATCGGCGAGAAGCACCTGACGGTCGAAATGATCGAGGGGCTGCTCGGGCTGCCCAAAAGCCAACTCGTGCTGGACCTCGCCCAGGCGATCGGCGAGGGGGACGTGAAGTCGGTCCTCACGCGCGCCGACGGCATCCTCTCCGGCGGGCTGTCGCTCGACGGGCTGGTCGCGTCGCTCATCGACCACCTGCGCAACCTGCTGATCCTCAACGCTTGCGGCCCCGACTCCAACCTCGTCGAAGTGCCGGGCGTCAATCAGAAAGACCTAATCGCGCAAGCCGAGCAGTTCGACGCGGCGGTGCTGTCGCAGGACATCACGATCCTGGAAGAACTTCGCCGCCAGGCGCGCCAGTCGGGCGCGGGGCGGGCCCTGCTCGACGCAACGCTGGTCAGGCTTGCGCTGGCGGAGCAGTTCGCGTCGGTCGGCGAGCTGCTCTCGCGCGTGGACGGGACGAGCACCACCGCGCCGGCGCAAAAAAAAAAGCCTGAGCCGATAACTGAGCGGCAAACGACCGCCGCCCCTTCACCCCCCGTTTCCGACGAGGAAGACGACGATCTTCCGCGCCCCGGCAAGGTGTGGGACAACTCCGGGCCGTCGCTGCCGGAACTGCTGAAGCAACAGCGCTCCGCGCCCGCCCCGCCGGCGCCAGAACCCGTTGCGACGCCCGAACCCGGTGCGGCGCCCGTCGCTTCTGAGTCGTCAGCCGCTGCGTCGTCAAACGTTGAAGTCGTAAACCCGGACGATCTGCCGGGCGTGTGGAAATCACTCCTCGACCTGCTCGCGGAGAAGGGGCCGGGGTTGCCCGGGCTGCTCTCGCACGGGCGATTCGTCGGCGTCGACGAGCAGAACCGGGCGGTCGTTCGTTACGGAAAGCAGCACGAGACGTTCGTGAAGATGTTCGAACGCAACGGGAAGAAGGACCAGGTCCGCGAGGCGTTTTCGAAGGTGCTGAAGCAGAACGTGGGCATCGCGTTCGATCTGGATCTGGATGCGGACGAGGGTAACCGGGCGTCGGTTGGTACGCTGCCTGCGCCCGCGCCTGTGAAAGCTCCGGTCGCGAAAGCCGCATCGGCGCAAGCTCCGGTCGCGCGAGATCCGGTCCCTCAAGCCCCGCCCGCTCAAGCCGGCTCGCCAACGGCGCCGGCGCCTGGACGACCGACGCAGGAGCAGGTCGACGCGCTGCGCGAGTCCGATCCGCTCATCAAGGCGCTGATGGATGACATGGGCGCGGCTATCATGAAGATCGAAGAGCAGTAAACCCGCGCCCCGCGCGCCCCCACGGAGACTCTCCCATGATCGATCCCTTGAAAAACCTCGGCAACCTCGGCGAGCTGATGACCAAGGCCCGCCAGATGCAGGACCAGATGAAGCAGCTCCAGGAGGATCTGGCCAAAAAGCAGGTCACCGCCGACGCCGGCGGGGGGATGGTCCAGGCCACCGTCAACGGCCGAATGGAGCTGGTGAAGCTCCACATCGACAAGGACAAGGTCGACGTCAACGACACCGAGCTTCTCGAAGATTTGATCGTCGCCGCCGTCCACGGTGCCCAATCCCGCGCCGCGGAGATGATGAAAACCGAGATGCAGAAGATGACGGGGGACCTCGGGCTTCCACCCGGTCTCTTGGGTTGATGGCGAGCCCCGCTTTAGCGGGCGGGGCATTTTCCGGAGTCGCGCCATGGGCAAGCGCTTCGATCGCGTCACGCGCAGTCGTCAAGCGCAGCACGAAGAAAAGCACCGCTTCGAACACTGGCTCGTCGACAACCAGGTCTACTTCATCACCGCCCGCGTCCGCGACAAGTTTCATGCCTTCGCGAGCGAAGAGGCGAAGGCGATCTTCTGGGATCGCTTCAACCATTACACAACACTGTTCCGCTTCCCCCCCTGGGTCACCTCCCTGCTCGACAATCACTACCACACGATCGGTTACTTCAAGATCGGCGCGAACCTCCCGACAATGATGCAGCGTCTCCACGGCTCGGTCGCGAAGCTGGTGAACGACATGCTGCCCGAGCGATTCCCGAATTTCTGGCGCGACGCGAAGGGTCGCGAGTATTTCGACGGGTGTCTGCGCGACGAGAAGCAGGGACGTCTCACGTATCGGTATACATATACCCAGGCGAAGCGTCATGGGATCACGGATGATCCAGGTGAATATCCGCACACGCGCGTGAACGTAGAGCTCGAACGCGCCATCTCTCGAGCGAACGAGATCGACGCGTTTCTCGAAGGGGTTCCCCGTATAAGCGGTATGGGCAGCGCTGAAGAAGACCCGCCCGCTGAAGCGGGACTCGCCAAACGGACGTGGACAACACCCCTGCGCGCAGTACATTGCGCGCATGTCTTCCATACCGAAACTCAGATGGGGCATCCTCGGCGCGGGCGGGATCGCCAAGGCGTTTGCGCAGGGCGTCGCAACGTCGAAGGTAAGCACCGTTGCCGCGATCGGTAGTCGCTCGCAAGCGAAGGCGGATGCGTTTGGGGATGAGCTGGACGTCCCCCACCGCCACG
>JBBSLV010000400.1:0-4139 GCA_038233535.1 Tepidisphaerales bacterium
CCGGGCTTCATTTCGCCGTTGACGATGGTCAGCCACTGCACCGGCTGGTCGATCCCGTCGCCGGTGATCGGCACGCAGTCTTCGAAGCTGAAGCCGGGAATGACATCCCCTTTCGCGTCGCGCACCTGAATGCGGATTTGGCCCCTGGAAGCATCGGCATTGACGAGAAAGGCGGAGCCGTCGCCCGCGCGCAGCCGAAGGGGCACGGTCAAAAGCATGCCCGGCATCTCGCCGGCGGATTCAACCGCGACGAACCGGTCCACCACCATCTTCGCCAGCCCGATCTGCCGCTCCTTCGTCGGCTCGACCTTATGCCCGCGCGCGTACCCGCCGTAGTAGAGGAACAGCTCATCGCCCACGGGGACGGCGCTGCCGACCCAGGTCATGGCGCGGTCCCAGGTGCCCGGCTGAGGATTGCGGTCGAAGAAGATGTCGTCGTGGCGCTGCCAGTGAACGCCGTCGCGGCTGGTGGCGAGCGTGGTGTAGCCCAGGCCGGCAGGAGGTTCGGCGCCGGGCGCGTCCGCCCCCTCGGGCGCGCGGCCGGTGTCGGGGGAATAGTCGTCGTGCAGCATGCGCACGAAGCTGATGAGCAGCGGCCCGCGGGTGATCGTTCCCCCCGCGCTGTAAAACTCGAGCAACCCCTCATCCCGCGGCTCCGGCGTCATCACGCGCCACGGCTCTTTCCAGTGCATCGCGTCTTCACTGACGCTGGCGCCGACCAATCGTCGATACGCCTTCCCCGCGCGCGGCCCGGCTTTCCATCCATCCGCTTCGACCGCATGAAGCTTCAGCAGAGCCCCATACCGGTCGCGGATGGGATCATGGAACAGATCGACGATGTCCCCCACCCCAATGGCCGCCTTCGGATGGTCGAACGGAAAAAACGGAAGGACCGGATTGTCTTCATACGGCGTCCATCGAATCCCGTCGGGGGAAAACGCCATCGACGCCCCGGCGGGCTCGGAGGTGCCCGACCACCACATCAGCTTATAGCGCCGCTGCGGATCGGATGCGCCAGGCCCATCGTCCACGACCGACACGCCATAGCTGCCGTGGTCCGGCGAGCGTCCGATCTTGAACAGCCGATTGTCCGGCCCCATGAGGTTCAACGTCGGCAGCGTCCACGCGATCCCGTCTTTCGACTCGGCATACGCAATCGCCGCCTCGGTGCCGATGTCATAGTTGTACCACATGCGGAACAACCCGGTTTCGTCATCGCGCAGCACCGTCACGTACGGCTGAGTCGTATGCTCTTTCCACCCGAGAATCGGCGCATCCAGCATCCGCTGCGGATGCTGCGTGACCTTCCTGATATCCTTCGATTCGGCGATTAAAAAATCGTCGATGAACAAGTACGGCCCGGCCGAGAGGGAAACGACCTTGCCGGCGGGATGCTTGTTAGCGGCGGGATGTTTCTTGTCCGCGGCATGCGCGGGGGGCAACGACAGACCCGCCCATCCGCCTGATGCGACGGCCGCGACCTTCAGGAAAACGCGACGATTGATTTGGCTGGGATCGTTCACGTGCCCTCCATGTTTAGCGAATCTCGAAGCTGTAGAGCTTCGCGTTGTGCATCCGAATGCTGAGTCGGAAGCTCTCGCCGGGCTTGATACCGAGCGAAGAGTCGCCTTTCCACGTGACCTTTTTCTTCATCTCGTTTCCGAACAGCGGGTCGCAGTCTTCGAACGTTCGTCCGTTGACCCCGTCCACCTGCACATGGATCGTTCCGGTGCGGGGCGTGTCGAAGTTGAGGTAAAGTTCATCGCCTTCCGTGGAAAGGCTGGCGGTGGTGAACGCTCCATCCTGGTCGGCCACGATGCAGGACAACCGCTCCTTCGGCCACACCGCCAGGCCGATCTCCCCGATGGGCTTGACGCGGGGAAACTTGTGCGGCAGCGGGCTGCCTGTACACGCGAGTGCGATGCGCTCACCGGGAATTTCGAACAGCCCCACCCCGCCGACGAACCAGCCGGCGTTCCATGAGTCGATCGGGCCGTGGTTGAGGATGTCCCCGCCGGAAACCCATTGCCAGTTGACGCCGTCCACGCTGGCGGCAAGACGCATGGCGGCGCCGTCGCTCTTTTTCTTGTAGAGCACGGGGAACATCACGTGCATCGTCTGCGTTCCGGGATACAGCGCGTGACTGTTCGTGTAATAGTCGTCGGAGGGTTCATCCTGCGGATTCGGCCAGAGCACCAGCCTCGGGGCGGGCCATTTCCAGAAATCATCCGTCTCCGAGCGTGAAATCGCGCGCCGGCCCATCATGAAATGACGGAAATAGCCCACGTACTTCTTCAGCTTCTCGTCGTAATAGACCGATGGGCCCGAGTCATTGACGTGCGCCATCAGGGGTTCGGCGCGCTCGGTCCAGTGAAGCCCATCGGGCGACGATGCGCCCATGATGACGAGTTGCTTGGTCTCAGCCAGGCCATGCACGCTCTCGGGGCGCTCCTGCTTGAGGCGCTCGATGACCTTCGATTCGCCCTCCTTCACCTTCGAGTCGCCTTCTTTCACCCTGTTGCCCATGTAGATGAGCTTGAATCGCTCCTCGTCGGGCGCGTGCGGATCGATGAAGACCTGATGACCATGCATGCCGTAGCGGGCCTTGGCGGCGCTGAAGACGATGTTGTTGGCGGTGCTTCCCTTGAACTCGACGATGCCCAGTTCCGGCTTGGTCCACTTCATGCCGTCTTTCGAGGTGGCCATGCAGAGGTTGCCCGGCTTGCTGCTGTCGCGCGAGGGGATGGCTTCGTAGTACATCCGCAACTCGTCGCCGACCTTGATGACGTTCACATAAGCGATGAGATATTCCCACGGTTTGTCGATCGGGAGGACCGGCCCGATCGACTCCGCGGGTTGCGCCTCGATACGAATGCCGAACGGAACGTGCTTGGGCGTCGTGCGCACCTTGGGGATGATGTCTTCGCTCAAACCCGCGGCCACGTGGCCGACCTCGGTTCCGTCGGGGATGTTGTATTGGATCTGCCCGGAATAGACGTACCGCCAATCGATGAACAAGTGCGGACCGGAACCCAGCTTGTAGGGTTCGTCGAGATATCCGTACGCGACGATTGAGTCGTTCACGGCCGGCTTGTCGTCTCCGCCGTATGCACGGACGCCGGGCAACAGGCAGGACACCAGCAGGAACCAATGGACGCGGTGCGAAATAGCCATCACGCTGAACTCCTGGACATCATGAATGGGTGCTAACGAGGCGCAACAACGGTGAACGAGTAGAGCCTTCCGCCGGGCCTGACGGTGAACTTCAGTTTGGCGACGCCGTCGGGAACGAGGTCGCGCAGCGATCGATCATCGAATCGGACGTCGTGCTGCAAGGAATCACCTTCAAGACTCGTCTGCGCAAGCTGTTTGTCGTTTGCGTCGTAGAGCGCCACGTCGACGGGGCCGACGGCGTTGATCGTCAGGTCGGCGCCGTCGAACTTCAGGGGTCGGGTCGTCAAAGAGCCGCCGTCGACCGAGACGAACCCATCGGGTCGCAGGCGTGCTCGAAAGATCCCTCCGCCGGTGACGCGATAGTCGCGTGGCTGATTCTTACCCCATGAGGAAGCGCCGTAGTAGTAGATCAGCTCATCGCCGATGCGCAGCGGCGCGTTGGTGAACTCGGTCATGTAGCCGCCGTCGTTGCGAGCCTCGTTGCCGCCTTCGGCGCCGTTGGGGATGAACACTTCATCCTGGCCGACCTCGTTTTTGAATGGGATCTTTTTCCAGTGCAGCCCGTCGCGGCTACTGACAAGCTTAAGGTAGGCGCAGCCGTCGGCGGAGTAGGGATAGTCGCCGGCGCCGTGCCAGATGCGCAGCCCGCCAAGCCACATGCCCCCGTAGCGCCAACCGGTGGAGGAATAGTATTCATCGAAGGGCTGATCGCCGTTGCGCTCCGCGGCGGCGGGGATCAGATCGAGGCGGTCAATCCGCGCCAGGTCGATCGGATCATCCAGCTTGTCCACGAACAGAAACCCGCGCGAGCGCAACCGGTTCTGGTTTTCCACGTTCGCCGCGGCGGCGAATCGAAGACAACCGAGAAAGCGGTTGGCCACGGTATCGTGATAGAAGGTGGTGACGTCCCCCGTGCCGCGCATGGTGCGGCCGTCCTGCTCGATGGTGCGGCTGTTGGCAACCAG
>JBBSLV010000401.1:0-4130 GCA_038233535.1 Tepidisphaerales bacterium
GCAGCGGCAGCGCGGGGCGCGGGACGGGGCTGGGGCTGGCCATCGTGAAGCACGCCGTCACGGCGCTGGGCGGGTCGGTGGACATCGAGAGCGACGTTGGAAAAGGCACCATCGTGACGTGCGTGCTGCCGCAGATGGAAGGAGAATCATCCCCGGACTCCGCTGCGCTGCGCCCCGGGGCGTAGCGCGCAGCGCGAAGTCTGGGGATCTCCCTGCGCTCACGTCGCACCAGGCAAGCGAAAGGGGCACGACCCGCGTGAGCGAGTCGTGCCCTTGAATCGCGCTGACGCTTTTGCGACCGACGGCTTATCCCTCCGAGCGGATGATGAAGTCCCCGAAGATCGAGCCGCCCACGCGGATGCTGCCGAGCGTCCCGGTGTCGATGCGCGCCTCTTCCTGCACGTCACCATCGATGATGACGCTGCCCAACCGGTCGCCGATGTAGATCGTCGCGTCGTCGAGGACCGACCCGCCCACGCGGAAGCTGTTGAGGTTCCTGCCGACGTCGATGCCCGCGGAGAATCGCTCGCCGTCATCGGTGAAGAAAAGGCCGGTGGAACCGACGTCGTTGGTGACGAGAACCTCGTTGATGTCGTTGCTGCTGACGAGCGCGCCGTACATGATGCTGGTGGCGAACGTGCCGATCTGCCCGTTGGGGCCCGCGGCGCGGAGGATCGACGTCCCGCGCCAGGTTCCGCCGATGCGGACGGTGCCGACCGGCCCGGCAATGCTCCAGTCGGCGTTGTGCACGTCCCGCGTTGACTGGAGGAAGTTCAGCCGGCCCGTGCGCATGAGCAGCGTATCGACGTAGTCGCGGACGACGACGCTGTTGGTCCCGCTGGCGAAGCTGAATTCCGAGCTTTTGATCTGGTGGGCGCTGACGAAGCCGAGGTTGCCCGAACCGATGGCGAGCGTGTCGTCGATGACGCCGCCCTTGGCGTAGTCGCCGGTCAACCGGGTGGGGAACCGCGCCGAGGTGCCCAGGTACAGGTGCAGGTCGTTGATCTCGGAGAGAACGTATCCGCTGAACGGGTCGAAGCGCATCCGTTCGCTGTAGCGGACGGAGGAGGTGTAGTCGGTGACGGGAATGTTCAAGCCGGGCCCGCGCGCCGTGAGCGACAGGAAGTCGCCGCCCCCAATGATGGAACTGCTGCGGAAGCCGTACCCATCGACTGTGATGTTGGCGACGCCGCCTTGGGCGACGGTGCGAAACGCCGACTGAAAGATGCCGAATCCTCCCTTTACTTCGATGTCGCCGATGTCGTTGGCAATGATCTGGCTGGACATGATGCCGCCCTTGCCCTCGAGGCTGATGATCTCGATTTCGTAGGTGGGCTCGGTGGTGAACTCGCCGGAATTGGGCGCGATAATGGCGCCGCCGCCGATCTCCCATGCGTTCTGGAATCGGGTGGTGACCAGGATGTCCGCGCCGAGGATGGCGCCGTCGTCGAGGTCGATGATGCCGATCGGCGCGAGTGAGACGGTGTCGAGGATCCCGTCGTTGCGCCGTTGGCGGGCGGTGGGGAGGTTCTCGCCCTTGGAGTGAATGTCGCCGCGGATGTCGGAGCCTTCGCCTTGGTTGACGATGGTTCCGATGCGGCTGTGGGCGAAGATGCCGGTGAAGCTGACGGAGCCCGTGCCGCTGGAGAGAATGCCCTCGCCGATCTGAACCCAGCGGATTTCGCCCCCCCCGCCGGTGGCGACGCCGCCCGGTCGGGTCATGACGGGGGCATTGATGCCTTCGTGCACGCCCCTGGTGTTTCTGCCGTCGGAGTTGGCGTGCAGCTCCTGGATCGAGCCGTTGACGATGAAGTTGCCCAGCCCCTGACGCGCCCGGGCGGTGATGATGTCGCCGTCGACCTGGATGCCGATGCGCTGCTGGTTGAACGGCCCGGCGTCGGGCTCATCGTCGAACGTCGACTCGCCCGGCTCCGTGTCGATGATCGTCACGCCCCCGACCGCCGTGCGCGTGTGCGACTTGGCCAGGCCAAGCGTGGCGGCCTCGATCGAGCCGATGGACAAGGCGGTGACGTTGACGATTTCCCCGCGGGTTTCGTTCAGGATTTCGGTGAAGTTCCCGCCGACGATCTCATAGACGTCGATGGTGGCGTTGCCGTCGAGCAGAACATCGAGATCATCGCCGACAGTGGCCAACTCGAGCCGATCGTCGGCGTCGGTGTTGTTCAGGAAACCGGGATCATCTTCGATGAGCGTGCCGATCTCGGTGCTGACATTGATCTCCCCGATCTCCGCCGATCCGAGATCGCTCTGCCCGTTGGCGACGATGCGGGCGCCCCGGGTGGAGGTGAGGTTGACCAGGACGTTGCCGCCCTTGTCGCGGATGCCGTAGCGAACGACGCTGAGCGCGCCGGGGTCGGCGAGGTTTCCGAAGGGGTCGGTTCGGCGGTTGGGGGTCGGGATGAGCAGCATTTGCGTGCCCGAGTCGTCCGTGAACGACACTTCCTGGCCGGGAAGGAAGGTGACGGCATCCGGCGCTCCACCGCCGAAGGCGCGGTCGCGGTAGGTGACGCCGCCCACGTGCATGTAGCGGACGTTTCCGCCGGTGCCCGTGGTGATGCCGGGCCCGCCCGCGCCGAGGGTGCCCAGGTCGCCGGTGACGTCGATCAGGTCGATGATCCCGTCGGTGCCGCGTTCGTCGGCGTTGACGGCGATGATTGATGGATCGGAGGTGGCCATGTTGGCGGCGCGAACAACGCCGACCATCTTGTCGGCGAACAACTCCATGAACAGGCTGCTCTCCGGGGCCTCGATAAGCTGGATGCTCCCGCCGATGCCGCGCGCATTGTCGCGGACGAAGAGGGTTTCGAGGTTGGCTAGCCCCGTGCGGGCGCGGATGACGCCCACGTCCCCGCCGTAGACTTCGAAGTTTGGCCCGAACCCGTTGTCGTTCTGGGCGAACCCGATCTGTTCCGCGTCGACGGCCCGGAGGTTGCCGCCGTCGACGAAGATGTCGGAGATGTCAAATGGCGCGGGGACGCCGGCGTAGGCGAGCGTCGTGCCCGCGAAAATGGCGCCCAAGTCGCCGCTGATGGCGGCGATCTGGTTCTGCCCCGGCGTCGAGCCGAAAATTTCTCCCGTCGAATGGATCGCGCCGATCGACATCGTGCCGATCTTCTGAATCTGCAACTGATAGTCGATGTTGCCGAGCAGGTTGACCTCGCCGCCGACGTTGACCGCGAAGCGGTACACCCCCGGGCGGTCGGCGGTGAACTGGAACAGCTTGTTCAGCGTCGTCTCGGGAATGACGTTGTTGGTGTCGCTGGCGACGAGCCGGCCGTCGGGATCGAAGACGGTGAGGAACGCGGCGGCGACGTCTTCCGGCGGCTCACCGAAGTCCCGGATGATTTCCTCCGGCGCGAGCAGCCGGACGTCGATCGTCTGCCCGGCCATCATGGGCACCCCGTAGTAGTCCACGGTGTCGGAGATCGTCGGGGTGTTCTGAAGCCGGCCGTTGATGTTGATCACCCCGTCGCCCAGCGCTCTGCTGTTGAACGTGCCGAGGAACTGGGCGGTCTCGAACGTGTCGTTGAAGAACTCCTCCTGGCCGTCGCCCAGGCGCGGCTGGGGGACGGCTTCGGGGTCGAAGAAGTCGAAGTCGAGGTCACGCGTGTCCGTGCCCTCGAAGTGGGTGGAAGAGCCGCGGTTGCCCGGCTCGACCTTGTTCTCGACTTCGTTCTGGCTCCCGCGCAGCCGGGGGGCGGCGGGGTCGTTGATCGCGCGGATGTTGCCCAAAATATGGTTGTAGCTCTGCACGCGCCCAATGGTGCCCCGGACTTCCATGTCAAAGCCGGTCTGGTAGACGGGCAGCCCGGCGTCCGCGTCGTCATGCGTGCCGATCGAGCCCATCACGATCAGCTCGCGGATGTCCCCGGCGACGGAGAAATTATTGGGGATCTGCGGCGTGGCGCCCTGCCCGCGCGTGTCACCCGTGAGCAGCGAGCCGGCGTAGAACGTGTCGACCGAGCCGCCCAGCACCACCTGTCCGCTGATCGCGCCGCCCCAGAAGAACTTGTTGAGGTCAACGCCCGTTTCCGTGACCAACCCGGCCGTCAGCCGCCCGTTGGCGCGGGGGCCGAGGATACCCATCCCGAAGAACGGGGCGGTGAGGA
>JBBSLV010000402.1:0-4125 GCA_038233535.1 Tepidisphaerales bacterium
TGCCTCGGCTTCTCCGCGCTCTCCGTGTCTTCGCGGTGAATAATCCGGGCTATGAACGGGGCGGACGCAAATTCAATCTGTAAAGCGGAGGGGAACTTCAGTCCCACGCGACAATCGGCCGATAACCGTGATGCGTCCCTGCTTCGCCGGGGCACGCGTTACGGCACATGAACGTTTACCTCATCGATGACGACACGGCCCTGCGACACGTGGTGGGGCGGTTCATGGAGCGGTTCGGCTTCCTCGTGCTGGGGGAGGCCGACAATGGCGCCGACGCACTGCGGGCATTGTGTGACGCATCCGGGCATCTTCGCCCGGACCTGATCATCAGCGACTGCCAGATGCCGATCATGGACGGTCTGAGCTTCGCGCGGCGGTTCCGCGCGCTGGGCCGGCCCACGCCGATGCTCATGCTCAGCGGGCAGGACAACGCCGACGTCGTCGTGGCCGCGATGGATGCCGGGTTCAATGCGTTCGTGCCCAAGCCCATCACCGGCCCGCTGCTGGCCGACGCGATCCGGCTGGTCCTGCCCGATTGTCCCATCGCCGCCTGATCCTTACGCGGCCACCTCCACATCGCGATGGCGCGGGGTTTTTCCCACCCGCGTCGCGTCGCGGTCTTGAATTGGCCGCCTCTCCTTTATAGAATCCGCCGTTCCACGCGGGTGTAGCTCAGTGGTAGAGCGCAACGTTGCCAACGTTGATGTCGAGGGTTCGACCCCCTTCACCCGCTTTTGATCCCCTCCGGCTTGTTTTTTCCGAATCGATCCTTTCTTTCGATCTGCCGCTTCCTTTGCGTATTCCTGTGGACGGCTGCTGCGGGCGCCGCCGGGCCGGAGGTGGATGTCTGGACGGTCGATCCGCTGACGAAGGTTTTCCGCGATGCAACCCCGGGTGAGGATCGCGAGGCGGTCGCCGACGTCGCCCGCGGGGAGCATGCGACGTTTCAGCTTGTCGTCCGCAGCGCCGAGCCGATCACCGGACTTCGCTGCCAGGTCAGGCCGCTGACGCTGGACGCAGTTTCACGGCGCGCGCTGCATGGGGCGACCGTTCGATTCGTCGGGTACGTCCCGGTTGACTTGCCCATCCCTCATCCGCCAAGCGACCAGCTTCGCAAGCCGCCGGCGGACTATCCCGATCCGTTGCTGGAAGAGAACGAAATCGGGGTCAAGGCGAACGACGCGCAGCCGATCTGGATCACGCTCAAGGTTCCCCTCAACGCGACGCCGGGAACGTACGGCGGTGAAGCCAGGGTGGTGGTGAACATCGGCCGCACGATCAAGGCATTCGACGTTCCGCTGGTGCTCAATGTCTACGGCGCGACAATCGACAAGTCCCGTCTGCTGGTGACCAACTGGTTCCAGATGAGCCGGGGGATCGAACCGTTCCCGAAGAAGAATTCCCCCGATTATTGGGAGTTGCTGCGCCGCTATGCGCGCAACATGGCCGAGCATCGACAGAACGTGGCGCGGGTTGCGCCGCTGGAGATGGTCGATTACGCGGGCAGCGGCAAGCGGCTGCGGTTCAACTTCGACCGCTTCGACAGGTGGGTGGTGACGTTTCTTCAGGCGGGCGTGGATGCGCGGATCGAGGGCCAGCAGTTCGGCTTCCGAACGGGCGATTGGAACAGCCCGTTCGGGGTGCGAACCTACGTCATGAGGGACGACAAGCCGGTGATGGAGCTGGTCGATCCGAGCAGCCCGCAGGCCGAGACGTTCTACTCGCAGTTTCTTCCCGCGCTGCACGGCCACCTGCGCCGGCGCGGTTGGCTGGGGAAGTACGTTCAGCATCTCGCCGATGAGCCGATCGACGCCAATGTCGCCAGCTATCAACAGGTTGCCGCGCTCGTGCGCAAGTACGCTCCCGGCATGCGTACGCTCGACGCCGCGTTCACCAGCAAACTCGAAGGTTCCGTCGACATCTGGGTGCCGCTGCTGAACACGTTTCATGCCAACTATGCGTATTACCAGCAGCGGCAAAAGGCCGGCGACGAAGTCTGGTACTACACCTGCGTCGCGTCGCAGGGCGAGTACGCCAACCGGTTCATGGAACAGCCGCTGCTCAAGACCCGGCTGCTGCACTGGATCAACTACAAGTACGGCGCCACCGGCTTCCTGCACTGGGGCTACAACTACTGGACGAAAGACCCGTTCACCGACCCGGTGGACGACCGCCCCGGCCTGCTCCTGCCGGCGGGGGAGTCGTGGATCGTCTATCCGGGCAGAAACGGCGTGATCGATTCCATCCGGTGGGAGGCGATGCGCGACGGGATCGCCGACTATGAAGTCTTCTGCCGGCTCGCCGAGCGCAACCCCGAAGCCGCCCGGCGATTGGTGGCTCAGCACGTGCTCGACTTCGACAAATACAACTGCGACGTGAACGCTTTCCGGACCACCCGGCGGGAGATGTTGAAGCTGCTGAGCGATGCCCCGGTGGGGTTGGACACCGGCGGCGCCCCTCGCTAGGATTTTGACATCGTCCCACGAGGGGGCGCGTCACGTTCCCGTACCGCAATTGGATGGAGCGTCGGCCTCTTAAGCCAACCTGCCGCGCGGGCAACATGCGAGGGGCTGCCGGGATCAGGAGGATCGCGGCGATTTCCCGGGAACTTTTCACCCCACACCGCGTCTGACCCAATGTCGAGCTTGAGTGGAGCACAGTACGAGGCCGACCTTCCGCCCCCGTCCGGGGACGCGGGCGCCGCGGCTTCGTCGCGGACGACCGACGAAGAGCTGTTCCACAAGGCCCAGGGCGGCGATCGCGGCGCGTACGGGCAGATCGCGGTTCGTTACCAGCACCGGCTGTACAACGCCATCGTCCGCATGGTCGGCGACCGCGAGGAAGCGCGCGAGCTGACGCAGGAAACGCTCGTCCGCGGGCTGTCGAAGATCGAAAGCTTCCGCGGCGAGAGTCAGCCATACACGTGGCTGTTTCGCATCGCGGTGAACCTGTCGATCAGCCGGTTGCGCAAGGTGCAGCGGCGCCGGACGTTTTCGCTGAACGCGACAGGCCGCAACAACGCCCGGCCGGGCCGGAGTGATGACGATCAGGCGGCGGGGCTCGTCGAGCGCATCCGCTCGAAGGATCAGAGCGATCCGAGCGAGCAGGCCGAGCACCGCGAGCGCGGGGAGCAGGTCGTGGCGGCGCTGGGGCGGCTCGACCCTGAATACCGCGCCGTGCTGGTGATGCGCGACATCGAAGGGTTCGACTACCAGCAGATGGCCGACGTGCTCGGCCTGCCGCTGGGAACGCTCAAGAGTCGGTTGTTTCGCGCCAGGTTGGCGATGAGGGACGAGTTGAAGGAATACTTGAAGTGATTGCCGATTTTCGATTTGGGATTTGCGATTGAAACGCAGGAAGCGCCAACGCACCGCATTCCAAGCACCGCATTCCAATCGCAAATCGGCAATCACAAATCGCAAATAAGAAGATGGCCAACACCGAGAACATCGAAGCCAAGCTTTGTGCATACATCGACGGCGACCTGGACGCGGCGGGCCGGCTGGAGATTGAGAAGCACCTGGCGGCGAACCCGCAGCACCGCGGGCTGATCGCGCAGCTGTCGAAGCAGCGGGATCTGCTGCGCGATCTGCCGCGCGAGAGCGCGCCGGAGGAGATCCTCGAAGCGCTGCAAAGCCAGATGGAACGCTCGGTGCTGCTCGGCGACGCCGACGCGGCGGCCGAGGCGCAAACGCTGAAGATCCAGCGCTGGCCGCAACTGATGGCGATGGCGGCGATCGTGCTGCTGACCATCGGGCTGGGGGCGGTGATTTATATGGTCCTGCCGCGCACGGGCGGGGACGCGGGCTACGCCGTCGCCACGACGCAGCGCGGCGCGATGCTTGAGCAGTCGCCGGCAACGATCGACGCGGGCGAGATCGCCGACGGCGCGGAAATGCCCGGGACATCGGCCGCCGCGAGCGCCGAAATGGGCGAGCGCGAGTTGAAACTGAGGGCGAACGAGTTGCTGGACGCACCTGTCGCCGGCCCGGCCGTGCCGGAGGCACTGGCGGAGGAGAGGGCCGCCGCCGAAGACGTTTTTTCGCCGAATGCTGATGTGAGCGCGCCCGGTGAGTCAGCCCTGGCGGTCAACGATCTCGGCGACGCGCCGAACCGGGTGCAGAA